>JACFNW010000105.1 GCA_019454665.1 Fimbriimonadaceae bacterium
CGAGTTTCACTTGGAGGGCATTCGCTTGCGCGGCCTTCCAGTGCCTCCCGTCATTTCGACGGCGGCCAACGTGATCGTCGCAGACGGAGCGTAGCCAAGCGCTCGCGGCGGGTTGTGGTGGCAACCCCAACCGTCCCGGCTGTCGAGACGCCACGACACCCTCGAAAAGCACACGCGAAGCACTTTCTCAAGATTTCCTTGCCAATCTCGGAAATCTGGTGTATGATGGATAAAAGGTTTTATCAACCGCCGATGCCGACTGATAAAAGGATGCATCAGACCGATTGAGCCTTGAAAGAGCGACAATGAAGTTCATCTCTGCCGTGCGGCGCGGGTTCGCCGCCATCCTCATCGCCGGATGCCTGTGGGCCGTCGCCGGGTGCCAAAACGACGCCCGCCACGTCTCGGACGCCGAAGTCGAGAAGTCGAACGCCGACCGCCTTGCCGCGATTGACGCCGACCCCAAGCTCACGCCCGAGCAAAAGCAGGCCCTCAAAGACCGGCTGACCAACCGGCCCGGCGGCCAGACCGAAGGCCGAGCGACCGGCGGCCAGTAGAGGATCGGCGCATGGGAGTCACGCTCAAGGACGTCGCCGAAGCCGCAGGGGTCTCGATCACCGCTGTGAGCAAGGTGCTCCACGGGAGCGGCAAGAGCGTGCGCATCGCCAAAGAGACCGAGACGGCGATCCGCGAAGCCGCCCATCGGCTGCAGTACGTGCCCAACAGCGTCGCCCGCTCGCTGCGGACCTCCCGCACACGCACCATCGGCCTCGTATTCGAGAACTTCGGCAGCCTTTCCGAAGGGCCCATGTACTACGTCCTCATGCTCGATGGCGTGGCGCAGGAGCTGTTCCGCAACCACTACCGGCTGACCATTCTCGCCGAAGTCTCCCACAAGCACGTCGGCGGCGCGCTGAGCGACGGACGGATGGACGGCGCGATCTGGTGCAAGCTGCCCATGGAAGAGGAAGTCCTTGCCCAGCTCGCCCAGAGCCGCATTCCGGTCGTGGCGCTCAACACCGAGGCGCCGGCGAACCCGTTGCTGACCTACGTTTCGTGCGACAACGAGGGCGGCGCCAGGTTGGTGGTCGAGCATCTCTACGCCCTCGGCCACAGGCGCGTGCTGTATGTGATGGAGATCGGCGAGGACGACACGCCCGACGCCACTGCCCGTCTGCGCGGATTCCGGCGCGCCTGCCAGGAAGCGGGCCTTCCCTTCTCCGAGGACGACATCGTGTTCTGGGACCGCGACGCAAGCCAATTCGCCGATTGGTGGCGTTCTGGCCCGCCCCATACCGGGGTGTTCGCTTGGAACGAGCGGGTGGCAGGAGCCGTGCTGCGCCGCGCCCACGAATCGGGAGTCCACGTGCCCACGGATTTGAGCGTGGTCGGGTTCGACTCCACTCCGTTTTGCGAAACCACTTCGCCACCCTTGACTGCGGTCAGGCAACCCATTCTCGAAATGGCCAAGCATGCCGCGCGAATCCTGTTCGACACGTTGGACAACGGCCCGGACGAACCCAGAGTTTTCACCTACCCGTGCACGTTGGATGTTCGGGGCTCGACGGCCCCGACGTCCATGGTGCGACGAACCCGTCGGAAGCCCGTCGAAACTTCCAACGGCCCTATTCTCGACGCAGAGAGAGGACACCCATGAACCAACGAAGAGCCTTTACGCTCATTGAACTCCTCGTCGTCATCGCGATCATCGCGATTCTGGCGGCCATGCTCTTCCCGGTCTACGCGCAAGCCAAGACCGCTGCGAAGAAGGCCGTTTCCCTGTCCAACGTCAAGCAAATCGCGCTCGGCATCATCATGTACCAAGGCGATTACGACGACGTCTACCCTCAAGCCGAGACCGGCGGTTGGGCCACTCCCCACATCCAGTGGTACGGCATGGTCTACCCCTACGTGAAGAGCGGCGACCGAGTCGCGACGGCGGCGGGCGACCAAAGCTGGGGCAAGGACGGCATCTTCCGCTCCCCGAGCTACCCCAAGGCGATCGGCGCGGACCAAGCCGGAGGCCACAGCTACGGCGTCAACCATGGCATCTTCGCCAACAACTACGGACATGCCGGCGCGGTTGACGGCCCGGCCAACTCTACGGTCGGCCAAAGCGCCATCGAAGACGTGGCCAAGAAGGTCATGATCATGGAGAAGGGCGCCAACGCATCCGACTGGAGCTATCCGTGGTTCCACGATTGGCAGCAGATGTGGGTCGGCTCGATCCTCGGCACGGCGGGCGACGTCAGCACGCTCCAACGCGACGGCGTAGACGTCTACACCCCCGGCACCATCGTGTACAGCGCGGTCTTCGACAGCGACTGCACGAGCAGCACGGACGGCGCTTGGGAATGCGCGGCTCACCCGCGATACCGCTTCAACGGCGTCTCGCCGATGGCCTACCTCGACGGCCACGCGCAGACGGTGAAGAAGGGCGCCATCAAGTGGTACGAGAACGTGTTCTTCGACCGCCGAACCGTCTCCAACCCGTGGCAGTGGTACTACGGCTACTGTCAGGGCGGCGGCTGGGGCTTCCCCTGCATCTGGTAGTCCCCGCCTTCGCTCCCTGCCTCTTCACGCGCCCCGGTTCGCCGGGGCGCATCTCGTTTGGGGGCGTCGGCAAGTGGTCGGCAGGTGGTCGGCAGGTGGTTGGCAAGTGGCCTTGAGCGCCAACTCCAACCAAACCCCAGCCCAACACTCACACGGTACAAATCTCGATGGCCCGCTTGAGCGAGGTCATCGGGTCTTTGCGCGGGATGAACTCTTGGGCCAAGAACCCTTTGAAGCCCGTGTCCGCGATCGCCTGCGCGATGCGCCGGTAGTTGAGTTCCTGGGTCTCGTCGATTTCGGCGCGGCCGGGGTTGCCGCCCGTGTGGTAGTGGGCGATGAAGTCCTTGTTCCGTTCGATCGTGCGGATCACGTCGCCTTCCATGATCTGCATATGATAGATGTCGTAGAGCAGGCGGAACCGGTCGCTTTCGACCCGCTTGACCAACTCGACGCCCCAGGGGGTGCGGTCGCATTGATAGTCGCCGTGGTCCACGCGGCTGTTGAGCAGCTCCATGATGACCGTGACCCCGTGCTTCTCGGCGAGGGGCATGATGCGCTTGAGGCCCTTGGCGCAATTCTCCAGTCCTTCGGCGTCGGACATGCCTCGCCGGTTGCCCGAGAACACGATCATCTGCGGGATGCCCGCCTCGGCGACCAACGGAAGGAGTCGCTCGGCGCCTTGGACCAGTCGGTCGTGGTTGGCCACGGTGTTCCAGCCGTCGGTGATGCCGCCGGGCCCGTTGGCGATGGCGCACTGCATGCCGTTCGCCTTGGCCGTCGCCCACTCGTTCTCGCTCAGCAGTTCGACCGAGGCGATGCCCATGGCCTTGGCCTGCTTGCAGAGGTCTTCGAGGCCGATGCCGCCATAGCACCATCGGCAGACCGAGTGGTTCAGCCGCCCGGGTTCGCGCGGCGCAGCCACGGCTCGGGGGGCTCCGAGCGGGCCGAGAAGCGCCGCTCCGGCGGCCAATCCGAGGGCGTCGCGACGCGAGAATTCAGGGGACGACATGGGTTGAGGTTAGCACACCGAAGGTCGCGGCCTGTCGCGCCGGGGGAGCCTCGTAAAATCTGGCCGAAAAAGTTGCACAGAACCGCTTGAGGAGGCGGTAACCTGCCGCGCATGGAACCCTCCATGCAGGAATTCGCATCGAAGAAGATCGCCGCGGGCGTGTGCGGCATCCTTCTCGGGTATCTCGGCGTCCACAAGTTCATCTTGGGATTCAACAAAGAAGGCATCATCATGCTGGTCGTCACGCTCGTTACCTGTGGCACCGTGTCAAGCATCATTGGTTTGGTCGAAGGCATCATCTACCTCACCAAGTCCGACCAGCAGTTCTACGACGACTACGCCATCCAGAAGAAGGGCTGGTTCTAGCCCGCCTGGGATCCGGCCTTCGGCCGGTTCTGCGTCAGACCCTTCCGCCGCCCGTGGCGGGAAGCCGCCTCTCTAACCCGCGGAACTCCTCCGGTCGGGCCCTCCGCGCTAGGTAACCTTGCACCATGCCGAAGCGACCCATCCGAGCCGACGACCTGCTCGCCTTTGAATCCGTCAGCGACCCGCAGGCCAGTCCGGATGGGACGCTCGTCCTCTTCAGCAAGAAGGGACCGGTCAAGAAGAACCAGGCCGTCCCGCACCTGTTCACCACCGACCGCGACGGGCGCATCCGGCAGTGGACCCAAGGCGAAACAGGGTGCTTGCACGGGCGCTGGCGGCCAGACGGCTCCGGCATCGCCTTCATCAGCGGACGCGACGAAAAGAAGCCTCAGATCTTCCTGCTGCCCACCGAGGGCGGCGAGGCCACACGCATCACAGAACTGCCCGAAGGCTCGATCGGCGGGTTCAAGTGGTCGCCGGACGGCACCAAGATCGCCTTCCTCTTCCGCGAGCAGCACGCCGAATGGACGGCCGAAGCCAAGAAGACGCGCGAAGCGGCAGGACTCAGCGAACCGCCAAAAGTGCTCGACGAAGCGTCCAGGTGCATTGCTGGGTGATCAAGCCCGTGGGCTACCTGCCGCCCAAGCGTTACCCGGCGGTGCTGGAGATCCACGGCGGACCGCACACGCAGTACGGTTGGACGTTCTTCCACGAGTTCCAACTGCTGGCCGCCGAGGGATTCGTCGTGGTCTACAGCAACCCGCGCGGCTCGGAAGGCTACGGCGAAGCGCACACCGCCGCGATTCGGGGCGACTGGGGTAACAAGGATTGGGAGGACATCCAAACGGTCACCCACTGGATGCAGCACCAGCCATACATCCACCCCGGCCAGATGGGCGTCATGGGCGGCAGCTACGGCGGCTACATGACCAACTGGGTGATCGGCCACTGCCACGATTTCAAGGCTGCGATCACGGACCGATGCGTCAGCAACATGGTCTCGATGGGCGGCAACTCAGACTTCCCGTTCAACAAGGACGGCTACTTCAAGGGCGTGTGCTGGGGCGACCACCACGCGATCAAGGAACTGTGGCGTCAATCGCCGATCGCCTACTTCGAAGGCGTCAAAACGCCGACGCTGATCATCCACTCGGAGGGCGACTTCCGCTGCAACGTGGAGCAATCCGAGCAGGTGTTCACGGCGCTGCAGATGCAGGGCGTCGAGTCCAAGTTTGTTCGCTATCCCTTATCCACATCGCACGGCATGAGCCGCTCCGGCCCACCCGACCTGAGGCTGCACCGCCTGGGCGAGATCGTGGCCTGGTGGGGCCGCCACCTCAAATAGGGCTTATCGCCCCCCACCGCCAGCGGTGACGGTTGCCGAGAGGGTCATCGTGTCGTCCGAAGGGTTGGCGTCGGTCAAGAGGCGGGTCATCCCGTGCTTCGGGCAACCGACCTTGACCGTGAATTCTCCCCTCGACCAGTCAATCTCCCCTCGTGACGTGGTTGTGGTGTCGAGCCAGAACTCGCCATCGTGGGTGTCGTGGGAACTGCCGCCCATAATCGCCGGACTGTTCGAGTTCTTCCTCATAATCCTGCAATTAACCTGCACCGGACCACCGACGGGTGGACCCTCGCAGACGAACTTCATGACGCCGCGCCAGTTGGTGGCTTGCTCCAGGGGTTTGCCGTCCATGCCCTTGAACACGCCTTGCCCAGCGACCGCGTGATAGTTCGGCGCGTTCACCGTGACCGTGGCGCGAAACGGTGTTCGGTGCCCTACAAACAGGACGTCTCCCAGCAGGTTCACACCAAGGCGGGCCTCGACCTTCATCGGGTTCCAGGGGCCCTGAGGGATGGCGGGCGAGTCGGTGACCACCATCGTTTCGCCCGGCTTGAGCATCTTGCGCTCGTTGCCGCGCAGGTGGATGTTGCCTCCGGTCGCCACCCGCTCGTGCAAGGGTGGGTCGAGTACGGCATCCGTCGTCATCCAGGGCTTCTTCATATTGATTTCGTACAGCACGAAGTCGGGCATCCGGACCGGCGTTTTGCCGCTGTTCTTCACCGTGATGCGGACCGTGATGCGCGAACCTGGGCACAGGTCGGGCTTGGCGTCTTCGTGATAAAACGGCACGTAATCCCCTTCGATCTTGGTGATCTCGAGCGAGGTGAAGCCGTTGTTGGGGTCATAGTCGCCTCGCGGGCGATAGACCGGTTCGGGTTGAGTCTGGGCGAACAGCGCGAGGCCAAGGAGGGCGAGCGTCATGCCCCCATCATACGACAGATTCGTCAGAACCCCAAACGGTCGAAACAAAGGAGTCCGTCCAGGGTCAAGTGAGGCACCGATTGGACCGCCACCGCATGGGAGCGGAGCACGTCGCTTTCGTCCAAAGCCGACTCGATCAGGCGCGCATAGCCGCCCGTGATCGCCAAGAGTGTCGTCTGGCGAGTCTCGCCTTGCTGCAACTCGTCGGACAATTCGGCAGCCAAACGTTCAAGAGCCCCCAACATGCCGAAGTAGAGGCCCGATTGAAGTCCGTGAAGGGTGCTCGCCCCAAGTGCCGAAGCGGGTTGATCCATCGCGCCCTCCGGAAGTTGCGCCGTCCCCTGGGCGAGCGACTTCAGCCACAGCGCCGGGCCGGGGAGTATCGCGCCGCCGGCAAATGCGCCATCGCGATCCACGACGTCGAACGTCGTCGCCGAGCCGATGTCCAACGCGATCGCCGGACGGGCCAACTCTCGCAGGGCAAGCGCGTTGGCCAGACGATCGGCCCCGACCGACCAGGGCGGGCCATAACGAATGGGAATGCCTACGTTCTGAGCGGTCAACCACCGGACCGGCACGTGTGACTCAAGGGCTTTCGCCGCTTCGGGCACGACCGAGCAGCCGACCACCACTTGTGCCTGGCCGGCAAACGCGGACAGGGGCGAACGAGAAACGTCTTCGATGACCAAAGGGGTCGGGCAACGCTCGACCAACGTCCAGCCTTCGCCGTCGTGAAGCCCAAACTTGGTCAGCGTGTTGCCGACGTCAATCGCCAAGATCATCGGTGAGGTCCACTTTGCTATAGACGCGCCCACCCACCTCGTCAAGCATCGCGCCCACGACTTCTTCGGCGATGGTGTCGCGCAACGGATAGGAGTCGGCTTCGACCATGATGCGGACCAAGGGTTGCGTGCCGCTCGCTCGCGCCGAAAGCCTGCCATGCCCGGCCAGAGCTTCTTCCGCGTGGGCCAGGGCCGCCTTCACGCGTGGGCCCTGATCCCAGCCGCTTGTCGAGGTGACCTCGACGTTGACCAGCAACTGGGGCCACGCGTCGTAGAGCTTGGAAATCGCC
>JACFNW010000106.1 GCA_019454665.1 Fimbriimonadaceae bacterium
CGGCATGGGCGGCTTCGGCGGCGGCATGGGCGGCTTCGGCGGCGGCATGGGCGGCTTCGGCGGCGGCATGGGCGGCGGATTCGGCGGCGGATTCGGCGGCCGATCCGGCGGCTTTGGCGGCGGCATGGGCGGCGGAAGAGGCGGCCGCGGATTTTAGGCTAAACTAGACACTCCGGGGACGGGCGGTTTGCGGAAGACCGCCCGTCTCCCAATGTCACCGACTACACAACACAGGAAATACGAGGGTGAAGGAGCTTCGAAATATGCGATTCGGATGGAACCGGCTGGCTTTGGCGCTCGCCGTCTCAGGGATGAGTCTTTCTGCGGCGCCGGCTTTTGCGCAGACCACGGTTGAGGACCTCAGGGTCGACGTCAACCTGCGGGATGCGGAACTGCTAGCGGCAACGCGATTGCTCACCGAACTCACAGGCTTGCAGTTCGCGATCAAACCGAGCGAGCAGCCGTTTCAGCGCATCAACCTGTCGCTGAAAGGCGCGCGACCGGAAGACGCGATTCGCTACGTTTGCATCGCGGCGGGCGCGTCGTTCTCAAGGGACGAGAACGGCGTCTACATCCTGTCGTGGGGCAAACTCGACGAGCAACCGCCGACTCCCAAGTTCCCCAACGTGGAAGTGCCCAAACTGGTGCAACGAATCCACGTGCTGAAGGGCGACTGCCGCGACATCTACGATCAAATCGTGTACGGGCAGGTGCCGGACCCGATGCGCGGTTGGGACGAACTGTTCCGCTATCGGCAACGCATGGAGTCGCGCATGACGCCCTCCATCGCCAAGCCCAGCCAGTTCGTCAACCAGCAACTGTCCCCGTTCTATCAGCCCCTCCCCACGACCAACCTCCCGGCCACGAGCGGCGAGTCAGGAAACGACATTCGGCTTCCTGGTGAAGCCGCGAACCAACTGGAAGGATTCGGTGGCGTCGGCGGACCCACGGGCGGTCGCGGCGGTCAGGGTCAGCCCGGTGGTGGTCAGGGTGGCCCCGGCGGCGGCATCGGTGGCGGTCTGCAGGGCAGCGGACAGGGCGTGCTGCAAGGCGGCACCGGCCTCGTGCCCAACGGCATTGATTTCGTCTACTTCGACCCTGCAACGAACGACCTGATCGCTCGCGGCACCGAAGAGGCCATCCAACAACTGCAGCAACTCGTCCAACTCTTCGACCGCGCTCCTCGCCAAGTCCAAGTCAAGGTCGAGTTCATCACCACGTCGTCTTCGGTCAGCAAGTCGCTCGGTTTCGACTGGCTGTACGAGCGCGGAACGGTCTTTCTGGGCAACCGGCCCGGTTCTTTCGCCCGCTCGGGCGACCCGTTCTTCCTGAACTACGCGACCGGCAACGTGACGGCCCGCGTCCGAGCCCTCCTTCAGGAAGGCTTCGGCAAGGTCGTCAACGCTCCGATGGTGCGCACGCTGAA
Source organism: Fimbriimonadaceae bacterium (assembly GCA_019454665.1). GTDB lineage: Bacteria > Armatimonadota > Fimbriimonadia > Fimbriimonadales > Fimbriimonadaceae > UBA2387. Next base: position 1,427 of record JACFNW010000106.1, read on the forward strand.
CAACCAGCCGGCGTTCGTCGGCGCCAACACCGTGACCACGATCTTCACGAACCAGGTCGTGTCCAACACCGGTGGCCAAGTCATCGTCGTGCCGCAGATCAACCAGATCCAAATCTCGACGCAGTTGGCGGTCACTCCGCGCATCAACGACGACGATACGATCACGATGTTCCTGCAGCCGCAAATCTCCGACTTCGGCCAGATTCGCCGAGGACCGGACGGGCAGGAAGTTCCCGACCAGTTGACTCAGTTCGTCTCGGTCGTGGCCCGCGTCAAGAACGGCGAGACCATCGCCCTCGGCGGCATCACGCGCAACCAGGACGTCGGCACCCACACGCGCTTCCCGATCCTCGGCGACCTGCCCGTCATCGGTCAGTTCTTCCGCCAGAAGACTCAGGAGAAGAACCTCACCGAGTTGCTGATCTTCGTCACTCCGGTCATCCTCTCCGAGGATGAAACCGGCGGCTAGTCGAAAGGTTCGCCCGACCCGAACGGCAGGAACCCAGGGTTCCTGCCGTTTTTCCTTCAAATGGACCCTCACCCCGCTTCGGACCGCGCCTGGATCCTCATCGGCATGATGGGGGCGGGCAAGTCCGCCGTGGGGCGCGCCCTCGCCGAACTCACGGGAAGGAAGTTCGTTGACACCGATCAGCTGGTCCAGAGGCGGGTGTGCCACTCGATCCCCAACATCTTCCGCATCTACGGCGAGGATGCGTTCCGATCGCACGAAACCGCCGTCCTCAAGGCTCTCCGCGCCGAGCCTTCGATCGTCTCGACTGGGGGCGGTATCGTGCTTCGCGAGGCCAACTGGGAAGAACTGCACCGCCTCGGCCCGATCGCCTATCTGCGGTCGTCGCTCCCCAACCTCCTCCACAGGCTCCAGAACAGCCAGAAGAAGCGCCCCCTGCTTGAATCTGAGGACTGGGAAAGTCGCGTCGAGACGATCCTCGAAGCTCGGAAGCCCCTCTATGAACAAGCGGATATCATTCTCGATGTGGACGATCTTGAAATCCAGGAAGCGGCCCGCGAACTGGCCACCCGATTTGCAGCATGGACATCGTAGCCACCCTGGGAACCCAGAAGACGACCATCCACTTCGCCTCTGTCGAGGTCGTTGAGGCGCTCCTTCCCCGCCATGCCGTTTTGGTGACCGACGAGAACGTGGCTGCGGCATGGCCTGCATTTGCCGGTACCCGCAAGACCATCGTGGTTTCACCCGGAGAGGGCAGCAAGCGTATCCCCACGTACGAGCGCGTCCTTGAGTCGCTCGCCGAAGCCGGGGCCGACCGTTCGACGCCGGTCGTGGCATGGGGCGGAGGCGTGGTGGGCGATCTGGCGGGCTTCGCGGCCGGGACGTACATGCGGGGTGTCCCCCTCATCCAGGTGCCGACCAGCCTGCTCGCTATGGTGGATTCCTCGGTCGGAGGCAAGGTGGGGGTTGATCTCGCCGCCGGGAAGAACCTGGCCGGAGCGTTCGTGGCACCCCAGGACGTGTACGTGGCCACGGGGTTCCTCGCGACGCTGCCGGAACGCGAGCTCCGGGCAGGGATGGCCGAGGTGATCAAGTACGGCTTCATCATGGACGCCCCGCTCCTCGACACCCTGGGCGGCGACCTCGAACCGTTGGTCGCCCGCTGCATCGCCCTCAAAGTGCAGGTGGTGGACGAAGACCCCTACGAGACGTTGGGCCGAAGGGCGATCCTCAACTTCGGGCACACGGTGGCCCATGCCATCGAGCACGCCACCGGCTATGGACCCGTGCTCCACGGCGAAGCCGTCGCGATCGGCATGGTCGCGGAGGCGCGGCTGGCCCGCGACCTCGGATTGGCTCCTGCGGATTTGGTGGACGAAGTCGAACGCACCTTGGTCAGACACGCGCTCCCGACCCGAATCCCCGAGGGAGTGACTCCCGAACAACTGCTCGAAGCCATGCGCCGCGACAAGAAGGCGAAGGCTGGGCGCCTGGGCTTTAGTCTCGTTTCCGAGCCTGGGAAGTGTACACTTGTCCCGAACGTCCCCGAAGAGGCGGTGCTTCGGGCATTGTCGAACTCATGAGACTTCTGAGAGACGGTGTCGCGATGATCGGTACCCTGGCTTTGGCCGTGGGGTATTTCGCCAGCCAGCGCGCGGCTCTGGATGGCCAAGCCCCCGCATATGCGGCCGGCGTTGATGTCCCCGCCGTTCGGCTGGCGGCAACCGTTCTCTTCGTGGCGCTCGTGGTGTTGGCTCTGATTCGGAACAAGAACGAGGAGCAAGGAGCCTGAACCGATGGTCGGCTCGATCCTCCGCATTCGGTACGAACTGACCCAAGCGCTCGACGAGGGTCCGATCTTCACCACCTTCCTGGCGAACGACCGTCAGACCGCGCAACAAGTCTCGGTCCGTCTGTTTCGCAGCCCCTATTCCGAGGAGCGAGGTTTCGTCGAAGCGGTCCGCAAGCAGGTCGAGGTCGCCAAGGCCGCCCAGCACCCGGGGCTCGAACGCATCTTCGACGTGGACATCCACGACGGCCAGCCTTACTGTGTGGGCGAGGCTAGTTTGGGCACCCGTCTCGACGTGCGCATCCGGAAGCTGGCCCCGTTCAGCGTCCCGCTCGCCGTTTCGACGGCGGTGGACCTGTGCGAAGCGCTGGCTTCGCTGCACCGGCTGGCGTTGGTGCATGGCGACGTGGGCGCGCACAACATCGTCATCCGCTCGGACAATGCGCTCAAACTGCAAATGGCCTGCATCTGGGAGGCTTACTCCGAATCCGGAACGGCCGGCTCCGCGGTTTTGCGCCAGATGACCACGTACCTTGCGCCCGAAATCTGCGCGGGGCAGATGCCCAGCCGCGCGTCGGACGTGTATGCCGTCGGCATCCTGATGTTCGAGATGCTCACGGGCAAGCACCCCTACGTCGGCGAGACGCCCGTGGCGACGGCCATGAAGCACGCCAGCGCTCCGGTTCCGGATGTCGGCCTGTTCAACAAGACCGTTCCCCCGGCTCTTTCCGACTTGGTTCGTCGGTGCATGGCGAAGGACCCCCAGGAGCGTCCGCAGGATGCGACCGAACTCTTGGCGGAATTGCGGACGTTTCAGGATGCGTTGCGCTTCGGCAAGCCGATCGCGGCGCCACCCGCCCGAACGGCCAAGGCTCGCGAAGAAGGCGTCGCGCCGCGCATGACGGCCGCGCGGCCCGAGCGGGGCCGACGCAACAAGGAATTCGATGTGAGCGACACGGGAATCCCAGGCTTTCTCAAGGGGGCCATCCTCTTCTTCGCGGCTTTGATTCTGGGCATGGTCGCCATGTTCGTGGTGTTCAACGTGAAGAAGCCTGCCCAGGTCAAGGTGCCCGAACTGCGCGGCATGGGCTTGACCGAGGCCGACGAGACGTTGAAGAAGATCGGCCTGTCGTTGCGCGTGGCCCAGCGGGAGACCAGCGAGGACGTCCCCCGCGACCACATCATTGATATGAACCCCAAGCCGACGCAAACCGTGTTCGAAGGGGCTCAGATCAACGTGCGGGTGAGTCGCGGCTCGCAGTACGTCGTCGTCCCCGACTTGGCCAACTACCGGCTGGAGGACGCCCGCTCGCTCCTCGCCACGATGGACTTGGAACTCGACGCCCAGGTGCTCCGCAAGCCGAGCGACCAACCCGAAGGCACCATCTTGGAGCAGAACCCCGCGCCCAAAGCCCGGGTGGAGCGGTTGAGCCGCATCGCGGTCGTGGTGGCCGGACGGCAGGAGACGGCGCCCCCTGACCGCAACGCCAAGTTCATGCACTCGGTCAGTTTCGACCTGGACGACTTGGAGGAATCCGTCGTCGTCCGCGTGGACCTCACAGACACCCGCCCGACGCGAACCGTCTACGAGGAGCGACGCCGGCCCGGCGACCGCGTCCGATTCGAAGCCGAAGGCGTCGGCAGCATCGGCACCCTGCAGGTCTATTACGATGGCGTGTTGGTCATGACCGAGACGATCCACGCCAAGCGGGAGGAACCGTGAAGATCGAGCTCGCGCCCTCCATCCTAAGCATGGACTTTGGCCAACTGGGCGACGGGGTGCGCGAACTGGCTAGCGCAGGCGCGGATTGGATCCACCTCGACGTGATGGACGGGGTGTTCGTGCCGCCGATCACGTTCGGCGCACAGATGGCGCGGGACCTGAAGCGGCGCGTCCCCGAAGCCCGGTTCGAGGCCCACCTGATGACGGAGGCGCCCGACCACCAGTTCGATGCGTTCGTGGCTGCGGGTTGCGAGCGCATCACGTTTCAAGCCGAAGCCACGTCGCACGCCCACCGGCTGGCGCAATCGCTCCGCGACAAAGGCGTGATGGCGGGCGTTGCCATCAACCCTGGCACGCCCGTCGAGGCGGTCGAGCCTCTGCTCGATGTGGTGAATCTGGTGCTCGTCATGACCGTGAATCCCGGCTGGGGTGGTCAGAAGTTCATCGAGGCCACGCTGGAGAAGGTGCGCCGCCTGCGCTCGCTGGCCCCCGATCTCGAGATTCAGGTGGATGGCGGCATTGACCCGACCACGCTGCCCTTGGCGCTGCAAGCGGGCGCAAACGTGTTCGTCGCAGGCAGCTACCTGCTGACCAAGCCGACCCTGACCGATGGCTTGGAGGACCTGAGACGGGCATGCGTCTGCGCCGGCTGAAGGTCGCGACCACGTTGCTCCTGGTGCTGGCGATCGGCGCGTTGGCCGCTTGGCCCTGGGTGTTCGCCGCGAAGCCCGCGCGCGATGCCCCCCAACGCGATCGCGAGGCCTACGGCGTATGGGTGGTGGGCTACTTCGGGGCCATGATCGTGCTCTTCGGGGCCGCTGCGGCGGGCGGGTTGCTTGTCGTTCGCGAAACGCGGCTGGAGTTCCGCGAGCGGTCGCGGGCGAATCTGGACGCGTTGATCGAAGGCCTGCGGGAAGACCACCAGAAGAAGGGTGATCAGTGACCGAAGCCGAGGCGATGGCGCGGGCGATCGCCCTGGCCTCCAAGGGGTACCCCGCGCCCAATCCGCGCGTCGGTTGCGTGCTCTTGAGCAATGGCGAGGTGGTCGGCGAAGGATGGCACGCCTACGCGGGCGGCCCTCATGCCGAAGCGATGGCCCTGCGAATGGCCGGAGAGCGGGCCAAGGGCGCGACGGCGCTGGTCACGCTGGAGCCCTGCAATCACACCGGACGAACGCCCCCGTGCTCGCAAGCGCTGATCGCCGCAGGCGTGCGCCGCGTGGCGGCCGCCGTGCGCGACCCCAACCCCAAGGCTGCGGGCGGGCTGGAGGCGCTGCGCGACGCGGGCGTCGAGGTCGAATTCGGGTTGGGTGCCGAGGGCGCGGAGCGGGTGAACTCCGCGTGGCTGACCGCGATGCGCCGCTGGCTGCCCTTCGTGTGCCTGAAGGCGGCGTGCAGCCTGGATGGGCGCATTGCGTTGCCATCGGGCGAGAGCCGGTGGATCACGGGGCCGGCGGCCCGGCGCGAGGGACACCGGCTGCGCGCCGACATGGGAGCGGTGCTGGTCGGCCGGCGCACGGTGGAACTCGACGACCCCCTGTTGACCGTCCGCCTTGGCCCGAGGAGCCAGGTGGTCAACCAGCCGTTGCGTGTCGTCTTGGACCCCTCGGCGCGGCTGGCCGCGACCCATCGGCTGTTCGGCGACGGCTTGCCCACGCTGCGCTTCGTCGCCACTGGCCGGGCGGAGCGGGAAGGCGATGTGGAATTGGATGCCCCCGAGGGGCGGTTCGATCCCCTTGCGGTGCTTGGGGTCCTGTTCGCGAGGGGGGTGACGGGGCTGTTGGTCGAAGGGGGCGGGCAGACGCACGCCGCCTTCCTCC
>JACFNW010000107.1 GCA_019454665.1 Fimbriimonadaceae bacterium
CAGCATGACCAGGGCCATGGAAATGAGCAGGCGACCATGCGGTTCGAGCAGAGAATCCGCCATCAGCGCAACGAAGTAAGCCACCAAACAGCCCGCATTCATCCCGACGATACGACGCTCCAGTTTGTCGAGGAGATCGTCCGGAATGACGCATCCACGGCCAGAACCCCATGGGTAAAGCACCCAACCCTCGGCCGTGTACTTCCAATTGCCGCCCCAAAACGTCCCGGCTACTTCGCCAAGTAAGGGAGCGGATCGGTGTGGTGCCCCACCATCTTCCATTGACCGTTCTCCAATCGGTACATGCTCGTGGCGCGCAGCCGGAGCTTCTCGACCTTGCCGTCGGCGTTGGTGTTCTCGCCTTCCTCGTAGTTGGTGACCACGGCCACGTCGCGTCCCGCGACGATGCGCACGTTCGTGGGGGTCACCTTGCCGCCGAGTTTGAGCGCCGCCTGCCCCCGCCAATCCTCGCGGACGGCCGCCCAGCCTTGCTGGTAGCCCCCGGTCGGGCCCATGTAGGTCACGTCGTCCCGATGCGACCATACGGCCTCCATCGGGGCCAGCTCGCCCTTGAACATCGCGTTCAAGGCGCTGTAGAACCGGTCGCTCGCCGCGCGCACGGCCGCGCTGGTGTCCTGGTTGGCTTGGGCGTCGCTGGTCATGGACGAGAAGCCTACCGCAAGGAGAGAGCCAAGGGCCGCAAGGCCGAAGAGAACGCGTTTGGTCATGGGTGAACTCCTGTGTTCATCCCATTATAGGACCACCTCAGACGTTCGGCCGACTGTTTGGACCGAAGTTGGCGTTGTAGTAGTTCGCGATATGGCTTCCCGGCGGCACGATCTCGTCAATCTTGGCCAGAAGCGGGGCGTCCAAACGCACCTGGCAGGCTGCTGCGCTCTCCTGGAGTTGAGCTGCGCTGCGCGCCCCAATGATCGGCGACGTGACCCCCGGCTGCGAAGCCACCCAAGCAAGGCTCATCGTGGCCAGGCTCATCCCCGCCTCGTCGGCGACGCTTCGTAGACGCGCCACGGTCTCGGCGGTCTGCTCGTTTACGCGGTTCATCGGGTCCGATTTGGCGTAGCGACCTTCCGCGGGCTTGCCATCGAGGTATTTGCCCGAGAGTTGCCCGCCGGCCAGCGGCGACCACGGGATGATGCCGTAGTCGTAGGTCCGGCAGAAGGGAAGCAGTTCTCGCTCGATTCGGCGATCCAGCAGGTTGTACGGGGGCTGCTCGCACACGAACCCGCTCGCGCCAAGCGCCTTGGCCACATAGTGCGCCTCGCACACCTGCCAAGCCGCGAACGTGGAGCAGCCGAGATACCGCACCTTGCCGCTCCGGACCAAGTCCTCCAAAGCGCGCAGGGTCTCGTCAATGGGCACGGCAGGCTGTGGGCGGTGGATCTGGTACAGATCAATCCAATCGGTCCCCAAACGCCGCAACGAGGCGTCGCACGCCTCGATGACGTGGCGGCGCGTATTGCCCCAGGCGTTGGGGTCGCTGTCGTCCATCTTGCCGTGGCACTTGGTGGCGATGACCAAGCGATCGCGGCGACCTTTCATGAGCCTGCCCAGAATCTCCTCAGAGACGCCCCGGGCGTAGACGTCGGCGGTGTCGAAGAAGTTGATGCCGAGGTCGAGAGCGGCGTCGAACACTTCGCGCGCCTTGTCCTCGCTGGAACCCCAGTCGTCGGGCTCCCACCCAAACGTCATCGTGCCCAAACAAGCGACCGAGACCTGCATGCCGGTGCGGCCCAGCGAACGGTATTCCATCGCTTCCGGGTTTACCCGAAGGCAGCGGTGCGCTCGGGACTCGGACCCGCGACAGACCCCTGACCCAACGTCAGCCGGGCATCAGGCTCTGCAATCGTTTCCGTCGCGATTCGGGCGGGACGGCGAACGTCTCGGCCAGACCCCAGCCTGCCTCGCAACCCCGGGTACGCGCCAACGCCTTGTAGTAGTCGAGGTAAGGGAACGTCGCGACTTCGCCTCGGAACAGGGCATAGCAGCGCATCGCCCGTTCCCAGGCCTCGATGTCCTCGGGCAGCACTTCGACGTACACTTCGGGCTGAAACTCCCGCAGGTCTTCCCAGTTCTCTCCGTAGTAGATCGGGCCGACCCAGTGGTGGGGCAGGGGACGTTGGAAGGCCGGCAAACCCGCATAGAACCGGGCGTCGGGCAGGTTCTCGTGCGTCGCGGTGTGGTCCTTGTGCATGCTGCCTCGCCAGTGCGTGATGATCAACCGAGGCTTGGCCTCGCGGATCACGTCGGCGATCCCCCATTTCACATCGTCGGAGACGGGCAGTTCGCCATCGCGGAAGTCCAGCGCCCACATCTTCGCGCCCAGCACGTCCGCGCACGCTGCCGCTTCCACGCGTTTCTGGGCCGCGTAGGCTTCGGGCGTCAGCGTCTTGTGGCCCTTCTCGCCGGGCGTCAGGTGCAACATCCCGATGCGGCAACCTTGGCGAGCGTGGGCGGCGAGCGTCATGCCCCAAGCGACTTCGTCGCCCATGTGGGCGCCGATGGCGAGAATGTCCACTTCGTTCATAGCGTCTTCTTCAACAGGACGAACCGGCGAACGGTGCGGAACCCAGCGCCGTCGTAGAGCCGGTTGGCGGTCGCGTCGTCCGACCACAGAAACCACGCTGTGGCATGACCGGCGCTTCGCTGGGCGTGCAGCGTTTCCCACATCAGCACCTGTCCGATCTTGCGGCCCCGCTGTCCGGGGCAGACGCCGATCGGCCCGAACCGGGGGCCCTCGTAGTGCGAGAAGCCGAGCACCCGCCCATCATCGGCGGTGGCGACGATCAGCCGAGATGGCGACGCCTCACCCGAGAGGATGGCGGACCCCGTCTCGCGCACGACGCGTACCCAATCGCCCTTGAACACCCTTTGGGCAAACTCGAGCGTCCGCAGGTAACACCCCGCACCCAGCGGCGCGAAGCCCACACCCTCGCTGGCTAGCCGTTGGCGTGCCTCCCGCACAAAACCGGGTTCCTCTGCACGGCGGAGGTCTATCTCCATCGAGATCGGGCGGTAGACCTCCTGGTATCCCTCGGCGGTTAGGCATGCGACGCCATCGGCATGACGGGTGAGTTCCGGCCCGGGCCAAAGATAGGCGGGAGCGTAGGGAGAAACCCAGACCTCCTTGCGCCCCTGAGCCACGTGGAACGCCTCGGCGGCGCGTACCAACGCGCGACCGACGCCCTCTCGCCGATGGGATGGGTGGACGGCCAAAAGCGTGAGATAGCCCCGGTGCGAGTCGTCCGGCGCGTTCTCCAAGGGCACGCGCCGACCCACGGCCAGAACGAAACCCACCGGCTCGTCCCCGAGCCAAGCGACCAGCGCACCCTCCAAGTCGAGGTTGGGATCGGAGACCAACCGCCGAAACAGCCCGTCTCGGTCGAAAGGCGAGACATCCATCCAATCCGGCACGAGCCCAAGGACCCGCTCGAAGGTCGGCACGTCCGAGGCTCGGATCGAGACGTTCACAGGTCGAAGGTTCGCCATGCCTCGGGTACCTTCCTGCCATGCCTGTGCGACCGATGCGCTGGGATGGCGACGCGTTGCTTATGTTGGATCAGCGGCGGTTGCCGCGTCACGTCGAGTGGTTGCGCCTTGAGCGTTGGACCGAAGTGCGGGACGCGATTTCCGACATGGCCGTGCGCGGCGCACCCGCGATCGGCATCGCGGCGGCCTACGGCATGGCCCTGGCCGCCCGCCAAGGCGCAGGCGAGCGGGACGAAGCGGATCGAGGTCTGCGCCACTCGCGCCCGACTGCCGTGAACCTGTTCTGGGCGTTGGACCGGATGCAGCGCGTCGAACCGTGGACGTTCGAGCGCGCCCTTGAAGAAGCGCAGACCATCGAAGAAGAAGACCGAGCCATGAACTACGCCATCGGGCGGCACGGGGCCGAGCTGGTTCCGCCCGGCGCGGGCATCCTCACCATCTGCAACACGGGTGGGCTCGCGACCTCCGAACACGGGACGGCGCTCGGGATCATCCGCACGGCTTACGCACGCGACCCCTCGATCCGGGTGTATTCCTGCGAGACGCGGCCCCGGCTTCAGGGCCTGCGGCTCACGGCTTGGGAACTAATGCAGGACGGCATCCCGTTCCACTCGATCCCCGATGGCAGCGCGGCCACCCTGATGCGGGAAGGAAAGGTGCAGTTCGTGGTGGCCGGAGCGGACCGCATCGCGGCCAACGGCGACACGGCCAACAAAATCGGCACGTACAGCCTGGCAGTGCTGGCCCACGCCCACGGCATTCCGTTCGTCGTCGCCGCTCCCTCGTCCACCATGGACGGGAGCTTGCCGAACGGCGACGGCATTCCCATCGAGCATCGAAGCGGCACGGAGATCACCGAGATCGAAGGGGTGCCGATCGCGCCGGAAGGCTGCCCCACGTGGAATCCGGCCTTCGACGTGACTCCTGGCGAGCTGATCGCGGCCATCGTCACCGAATCCGGCGTCCATCGTCCTCCCTTTGCCTTGGGCTGACGGCCAGGCCGCTAACGCTCCCTGGGATATACTCTGGGAGGCCCGGTGGGGGCTTAGCTCAGTTGGGAGAGCACCTGCTTTGCAAGCAGGGGGTCACGGGTTCGAGTCCCGTAGCCTCCACCAGCCACCGATTCAAGATGTGGCTCTTCACCAAACACGGCTTCTTCAGCGCGGTTTGCGCGTGGCAAGGCGACGGCACCACCCATCAGCCCATGGATCCCGACCGAGTCGTGGTCCGGGCGCGGGTCCAGTCCCACCTCGAGGCCCTCAAGCGCCGCTTCCCGGAGCAACTCGGCGCGTGCGACATCCTCTCGTCTCCCAATCGAGACTATCCCTACCGAATCGTCGTCGCCAAGCCGGAATGGACGAGCGTGCTGGCCGGACTGGCAGAGGAGTTGGACTACGACAACTTCAAGGGCGAAGTCCGCAGGCTCGAGGGCAGCACCCCGTATGAGAGGGCCCTGCACAAGGTGTGGGGCGTCATGAACAAACTGCCGCGCTGAGACCTATCGTCCGCAGTTGGGGCAGCAAGGAAGCTTCGACGAATACAACTCCAGGCAGTTTGGACACAGGATGCCTTCGGCATCGTCAGGCGCGACCAGGTCCATCGCCTCGAACTCTTTCTGCTGGTGCACCTCGCGAAGGGCCTCCAAGCTGTACGGGTCGGAGTGGCGCTTCACCCATTGCGGGACGGCCCGACCGAGCAACACCATCCCGTACAGCAGCACCAGGCTGAAGATCGCGGGGGCCAGCGAAAGGTCGAACGCCCGCCCGATCAGCACCCCCAGAAGCCCGAGGGCCAAGGCTGCCATGAACTTGCGGGCGAGCATGTCCTTCGCTAGTCCAGACGCTTGATCCTCAGGTTGCGGTAGCTGACGGGGTCGCCGTGGTCTTGCAGCACGATGTAGCCCTGCTTGGCCGTCGCATAGCCAGGCATGTCCTTGAACTTGCTGGCCGCCAACTGCTCGCGCCACTTCGGCGAGCCGATCTCGTACTCCACGATCTTGTAGCCGTTCAACCAGTGCTCGACCTTGTTGCCCCGCGCCACGATGCGGCCCTGGTTCCACTTGCCGACCGGCTTGGTGGCTCGGAACGCCGGCGCCTCGAGGTCGTAGTTCGAGCCCGCCGAGTTCTTGGTCAGCTTGCCTTCGAAGTAGCGGCGGTCGTCGAGGATTTGGTACTCGGGCCCAGTGTTCCACGTGGGCCGGGTCATGTCCCAGCTTCGGTAGATCACGCCGCTGTTCGCCGCATCGCCAACGCGCCACTCGAAGCGGAAGTCGAAGTCGCCGTACATGGCGCGGGTGCGGATGTCTCCGCGCGCGCCTTCCGGTCGGAACTTCAGCTCGCCCTTCTCGGCGTACCAACCGGAGGGATAGGGCCCGCCATCCTGGCTGGCCCATTGCTCCAGCCGGTCGCCTGGGGTCATCGAGACGAAGCCCTCGCGCACCTCGGCGGGACTCGGTTGGCCATCCAAATTGAACGGCGGCTTGAGCACACGCCCCCGCCGCGAACGGGGAATCGCGTTCACCGTCATCCACGCCTCGGTGCTCCAGATCGTCTGTCCCGATTCGCTGGCGAAAGGCGCCGCAAGGCGAACGTACACGACATGGCCGGGCTTCATGCCCTCGACCTCGAGGAATACCTTGCGCCGGTCGCCACCGACCGTGGCCGACTTGACGCGCAGGGCCGACTGATCCACCTTGGGGCCACCGTACTCCTCGGTGGGCTCGTAGCGCCATTGCTCGACTTCGTACTCGGTGGGATCCCAGCCGACGTCCTTCGGCAAGGGCTGGGTGAACTCGATTTCGAGCCCGTTGGTCATCGCTCGGACGGCCAGCATCTCGTGCGCGGGCTTGCCGTTGAAGGCGAGGCGTTCCAGGCCGTAACGCTTCTTGCCCTCCTGGCCCCAGTTGCCTGTCGAGCCGATCCCGCCCACGTACAGCGCTCCGTCCGGGCCCCAGGCGATGCGGTTCACGCCAGCCTCGAGCCCCTGGGTGAATCGGAAGACCGTGCCCTGCCAAACGCCGTCCACACGCTCGACGAACGTTCGCTTCAGTCCGCCATGGGTCACGTCTCCGTGCAGCAACTGGCCCTTGTACGGCCCGACTTCGATGGGCGCGGGCTGGCTGGGCGAGTTGCCGATTTCGCCTTGCGGTAGCCAGACGATGGGCGGAGTCTCCTTGAGCTTCGCCACAGCCTCCGGCTCGACCGAGCGGTTCCCGTAGAACGCGCCTTCCTGAAGCAGGAGCACCTTCGAAGAGGGAAGCCAGTCGCCCTGGTTGTCCGTGATGTAGATGCCGCCGTTCGGGCCGAATCCGATACCGTTCGGCGTGCGGAGTCCCCGCGCCACCATCTGAAAGGAGCCGTCCTTCGCCGAAATCTTGACGACCTTGCCTCGGTCGGGGTTCTGGGGGCGCGTGCTGCGCCCGCCCGGGTCAATGGCCGTGGCGAGCGTCGCGTAGAAGAAGCCGCCCTTGTAGAGCAACCCGAACGCGAACTCGTGGAAGTTGGGCGTCACGCCCCATCCGTTCGCGATCGCCGTGTAGGCGTCAATGATCCCATCGCCGTTGGTATCGTCGAGGCGGGTGAGTTCTTGCTTCTGCAGCACGTAGATCGCGCCATCCACCACCTTGATCCCCAGAGGCTCGGCAAGGCCGGTGGCGATGGT
>JACFNW010000108.1:0-1162 GCA_019454665.1 Fimbriimonadaceae bacterium
AATCTCCTGCTGCTCGGTTCCGAAGGACCTAGGGGCCGCCCGGCGGGATAGACTCGCCCCATGTTGCGCCTCGGTGTCGTCGGATTCGGCCTGCGTCGGTCACTGGCTCTTGAAGCCCATCGCCCGCCCGAGGTCCAAGTGGCCGCACTCGCGGACCCGCGCCCGAAAGCCCAAGAGCGTTTTCGGGAGGCGTTCGGCACCAGGGCGCTGATCGCCTCCTGCAGCGAAGCGTTGCTGGACCAAGGTCTCGATGCCGTGATGGTGCTCTCGCCCGACCATCTGCACGAGCGTCACGCCATCCAATTCCTCGAAGCCGGGGTGCCCGTCTATCTGGAGAAGCCCATGGCCATCACCACCGAAGGCTGCGACGCCATCCTCCGAGCGGCCAGATCTTCGGGCTCGAAGCTCTACGTCGGCCACAACATGAGGCACTTCGCCGTCGTGCGCAAGATGAGGGAGTGGATCGCCGCCGGACGGATCGGCGAAGTCAAGACGGCCTGGTGCCGACACTTCGTCAGCTACGGCGGCGGGGCGTACTTCGCCGATTGGCACGCCGACCGGCGCAACACCACGGGCTTACTACTCCAGAAGGGCGCGCACGATCTCGACGTGCTGCACTGGCTGTGCGGCGGCTACGCCCAGCGCGTCTCGGCGATGGGTGCGTTGGCCGTCTACGGCAATCTGGGCCGCCCCCGAGACCCCGAAGAGGACTACGAAGTGGACTTCTCCAAGGTGAACGTCTGGCCGCCGGCCGCCTTGCCCGAAACCAACGCCGTGGTGGACGTCGAGGACCTGAACCTGGTGACCCTGCAACTAGACAACGGGGTGCTCGCGGGTTACCAGCAGTGCCACTTCACGCCCGACGCGTGGCGCTCGTACTGCATCATCGGCACCGAGGGGCGGATCGAGAACTTCGACGACCGTCCGGGAACGGCGGTGGTGCGGCTGTGGAACCGGTTCCGATTCGGCTACGACCCTGAAGGCGACGATTCGTGGCGCGCCGAGCCCGCCACCGGGGGCCACGGCGGCGCGGACCACCTCATCCTGAACGAGTTCTTCCGTTACCTGCGGGAGGGCGGCGAGACCGACACGAACCCTGTCGCGGCGCGGATGGCCGTGGCTGCGGGTGTGGCCGCCACGCAGTCGGTCCGTTCGGGGGGTG
>JACFNW010000108.1:1172-7135 GCA_019454665.1 Fimbriimonadaceae bacterium
GTGTTCCTGTGGACGTGCCGCCCTTGCCGGCGGGACTCGTTTGAACCTACGGCTGGGACCAAAGACTCATGCAAAGAACGATCTGGAACGCCCGAGCATTCTTTGGTTCAAGAAGTAGTTCGCAATGCAACTACCTTGGACAGACGCAATGAAACTCATCCCGATTCTCCCTCTCGCCGTTCTCGCCCTCGCCTCCGGAGCGATGGCCCAGACCAAGACCTTTTCGGTCGGCGCAAGCGGCCGCGCGGCGGCCCAGGTCTTCACGTTCGAGAGCGAGGCCGAGCTCGAGGACTTCACCGGCCTCACTCACAAGGTGACGGGCAACCTCTCGTTCGACCCCAAGGCCAAGACGGGCTCGGGCCGCATCGTTGTGGACATCGCCAGCATTGACACCGGCATCCCCATGCGCAACGATCACCTTCGCAGCGCGACGTGGTTCGATGCCGCCAAGTACCCCACGGCCACGTTCGAGACCACCAAGGTCGCCCACAAGAGCGGCGACACCTACACCGTGACGGGCAAGCTGACCGTGAAGGGCGTGACCAAGACCATCACGGTTCCCGCGACGGTGAAGTACATGCCGCAGAGCGAGACCACGCAGCGCGCGGGGTTCAAGGGCGATGTGCTGCAGGTCAAGACCTCGTTCAAGGTGACGCTGAAGGACTACAACGTGACCATCCCGGCACCGGCCCAGGGCATGGTCGGCGAGTCCGTGACGATCAAGCTGACGGTGTTCGGTTCGGCGAGCTAAGGCCATGAAGAACCTCTACCGCGCCGTTCTGGGGCTGGCCGCGCTCGCCGCGCTGGCCCTGGTCCTCGGCTTCGCCGGTCCGGCTTACTATGCCTCCAAGGCCGAATTGGTGCAGCGGGTCAAGCCGCACGACGAGGCCATGGCCGAACTGACGGGCGAGGTGGGCACGCTCATCGGCCCGCCCGAGAAGATGATCATCGCCGACCCGAAGGCCTTCGTCGAAGGGACGGGGGACGACGGTGCGCGGCTGGCCAACGACGACTACATGCAGAGCAACGGGGTGTATCCCTTGCAGCTCAAGTCGGTCGAGGCCGTGTCGAACTACGTGCGCCTTGGCTCGGGCGCCGCCCTGGTCGTGCTTGGCGTCGCAGCGTTCGCGCTGCGGCGCAAGCTGGCCTGATCGTTCCCGCCTCTCGCCATTCCCGTGGGCGGAACGACGAGCCGGTCAGCGCTTCCATACCACTGCGTCCGAGTTGAGGATCGCTTGGACCCCGACCGTGAGGGCGGCGAGATCTTCATCCACGGCAAGGGCTCGAAGTCGGATTGGACTCTGGGGTGCGTTGCGCTGGAGGGCGACGACGTACGCGAACTCTACGACTGGATTCCGGTGGGCACGCCGGTCGCGATTCTGCCTTGAGCCGCCACTAGGCTTCCTTGCGCAGGACCACGAACTCGCCGCGTTCCCCTTCGATCGCGTAGCCGAAGCGGGTCATCAGGGCGATGAGCGGTGCGTTTCCCGGGTCGGTCCACGTGCGGAACACCGTCAGTCCCCGCTCCCGCATCCAGCCCTCGCCTGCCGCGACGAGTCGGGACGCCAAGCCCGAGCGGCGATGTCGAGGTTCGACCCAGAAGGTCGAGAAGAGACCGAACGTCGAGCCGTCCTCCCACGTCTCTCGGCGGACGATCGTGTGTCCCGCAAGGCCCTCGGCAACCACCGCCACGAACACGCCGCCCTCGCACTGGGCGGGGTCCAGATGAAAGCGCACCCGCTCGCGGAGCCACTCGGTCGTGTACATTCGCCCGCCCCGCTGCTCACCCAGCAGTTCGACCAGCGTCGCGCGCATGCGCGAGGCCACCCACGCGATCTCTTCGTCGGAGTCGGGTGCGATGGGTCGGATCAGCGCTTCCATACCACCGCGTCCGAGTTGAGGATCGCCTGAACCCCGACCGTGAGGGCGGCGAGTTCGATCGGGTCGGCAGCCGCCGACTTGGTCTCGCCCACGGCGACCAGCTTGGCCGCCGCGTCGGGGTCGGCCTGGTACCGTGCCCGCTGGTCCGCGACCAAGTCCTCCAGAATCGCGAGTTCGCCGGACGTCGGATTGCGACCCGCCAACTTCAGGAACGCGAACTGGAGCCTGCCCGACGTGTCCGCACGAGCACCGAGCGCGCGGTCGGCCAGCACGCGGGCGGCTTCGACGAACTGGACGTCGTTCAGCAGCGCCAACGCTTGCAGGGGCGTACTGGTCGAAGGTCGGCGCGTGACGCACGCCTCGCGCGAGGTCGCGTCGAACAGCATCATTGTGGGGACGGGCGTCGTGCGCTTCCACGTCGAGTACAGGCTGCGCCGATACAGCCCTTCGCCCTTGCTCTGGACGAACGGCGGGCTGAACGCGTTGTTCTCCTGCCATAGCCCGGCGGGCTGGTAGGGGTTCACCGGCGGGCCGCCAACCTTTTCGACGAGCAGGCCCGAGGCCGCCAGCGCCACATCCCGCATCATCTCGCCCGAGAGCCGTTGGCTGGGGCCGCGCGCGAGCCACTTGTTGGCGGGATCGAGGTCGCTGCGCCGCGCCGAATCCTGCGCATAGGTTGCGGACAGAGCGATCCGGCGAAGGGTCTTCTTCACGTCCCAGCCGTCTTCGACGAAGCGCCGCGCCAGGAAGTCGAGCAACTCGGGATGGCTGGGCGCGGCGCCTTGCACGCCGAAGTTCTCGCTCGTTTCCACAAGCCCCGTTCCGAACATCGCCTGCCAGAAGTGGTTGACGGCCACCCGGGCCGTGAGCGGATGATCCGCCGACGTCGCCCACCGGGCGAGCGCGAGCCGGTCGTTGCGCACGGCCTTGAGCGGCGGCAGGACGGCGGGGACGCCTCGTCGGACCAGCGTCGCGCGGCTCTTGGGCGCATCGTATTGGCCCCGCGCCAGCACGTGGGCGGGAATCGGGGGCTTGGCTTCGCGCATCACCGAAATCTCGCGGATCTGCTCCTCGAACTCGGCCAGCCGCTTCTCGGCATCCGCCAGGGCCTGGCGCGCTTGGGCCACGCCCGGTTCGCCGCCGTGGGTCCACGCGTCGCGCGGGTCGGCGGGGCGACCGTCGAACAAGGCGCGGACTTCGGTTGGCCCGATCTCGCGGGCGAAGAAGGCGACGTCGTCCACCTTGCCGCCCTTGAACCCGGCGTCGCGGAACCGCTGGCCGAAGCACCAATCGCCGCCGCTCGGGCCGTGGTCGCCATAGGCGGCGGTCCGCTTCCACAAGTCGTCGGCGAGGGTCTGGGTGCGCAGGGGCTTGCCGTTCAAGTAGAGCCGCAGCCCCTTCGCCGAGCCGCTGCCGTCCCACGTCCACGCCAGGTGGGACCACTGCTCTTGGGGGATGCGCGCAGCGCTCCGCACCGCGACGGCGTTCCCCGGCCAATGGCGCATGACGCGGGCCGTGACGAAGCCGTCCTCGAGCATCAGGTCGAAGCCGCAGAAGCCGACGTCGGTGCCGCCTGTCCGGTGCAACAGCACCACCGGCCCCTTCTGACCGGGGTCGGAGACCCAGAACGACCACGAGAACGGCTCCCAGCGGTCCTTTGCCGGAAGACCCTTGACCGCCACGCCGTTGTCGCCATCGAACAAAGCGGCTGCGCCTCGCCTGCCGGGAGTCGTGCCGAGTCCCGCCAGCGCCACACCGTGGGCGTCGCCCGAGACGCCGCTGGCGAACTTGCCTTCCTTCAGGTTCTCGAAGTCGAGGGTCAGCGCCGGACCGGCGGGGGCTTTGGGCTCGGCGGTTCGCGCCGAAGCCTTGGCTTGCGTCAGGCGTTCGCGGGCGGCGTTTCGCGCCCGCTTGAGCGTGGTCAACGTCGCTTCCTGTTCGGGCGTCGGCAGGAGCAGCGAGGGGGTGGGCACGATCTCGGTGCTGAGCAGCAGGCCGTACTCCTCGATCGAGTTGAAGTAGGCGTAGAACTGGAAGAACTCGCGTTGCGTGATCGGGTCGAACTTGTGGTCGTGGCAGCGGGCGCACGCCAGCGTCAGGCCCAGCACGGCCGTGCCGAACGTGGACGTCCGGTCCACGGCGTATTCGGTCTTGAACTCTTCGGCGATCGAGCCGCCCTCGTTCGACTGCCGGTGCAGCCGGTTGAAGGCCGTGGCCAGGACCTGGTCGCGCGTGGCGTTGGGCAGCAGGTCGCCGGCTAGTTGTTCGGTGAGGAACCGGTCGTACGGCATGTTGGCGTTGAGCGCGCGAACCACCCAATCGCGGTACGGCCACGTCGGCATGAGCAGGTCCGACTGGTAGCCGTAGCTGTCGGCGTACCGGGCGACGTCGAGCCAATCGGTGGCCCACCGCTCGCCGAACCGGGGGCTGGCCAACAGCCGATCCACCACGGCCCCTCGGTCGCCCGTGCGGACGAAGTCGGCGATCTCGGCCTCGGTGGGCGGCAGCCCGGTGAGGTCCAGGGTGACGCGACGCAGCCAGCGCTCGGGGCTCGCCAGCGGCGAAGGCGAGAGGCCCTCTTGCCGCATGCGGGCGAACACGAACCGATCGAGGTCGTCGCGCGCCCACCCTTCGCCCGTCTGCGGGACGGACACCCGCTTGGGCAGCGGCTCGAACGACCACAGTTTGGTGTACTTCGCCCCTTCCAGAATCCACTGGCGCAGGAGCGACTTTTCACGGTCGGTGAGACTCTTGCCGCTGCCTTCGGGCGGCATGGGGTTCTCGGGGTCGTGGATGCGCTTCAGGATCAGGCTGTTTTCGGGGTCGCCCGGCACGATGGGCCACTTGCCATTTCTCGCGGCGAACGCGCCTTGCGGCGTGTCGAGCCGGAGGTCGGCCATGCGGCTGGATGGGTCCGGCCCGTGGCACTTGAAGCACTTGTCGCTGAGGATGGGCAGGATGTCGCGCCCGAAGTGGACGGGGTCGCGGGCCGGGGCGCTTTGGGGCGTCATCAGGCACGCGGCGACGAACCACCCCGCGCCCGCCGCAAGGCCCGCACGTCCGATCCAGGGCGACTTCGCCATGGCGCGAAGATTACCGAAGCGGACCGGCTCCGGTTTCGTCGCATCGCAGTGAACCTCGGGCTCAGGGCCGAGGCGGGTTGCGTTGCGGGATCGGGGAGACCGCGCGAATCCGGTTGATCTTGCCGTCGCTGTAGGGTACGCCGATCATGGGCACCACGCGCGTCCGCGTGACTCTGGCTCCGTGCAGGAAGGCCTGCCATTCGCCCGCCGATTCAAAGCCATAGGCCCTGAAGCCGCCGATCAGGCTCTCCATATAGTCGGGTGGCTGTCGAGATGCAAACGCCTGAAAGCTCTCGCCAACGTTGGGCAAGGCGACGCCTTGCGACATAGCGGCGCGCAAAGCGATTTCGGCCTCGGTGGCTCTTTGGTTCTGGCGCGCGAGTTCCGCAGCGACCTGTTCGGAGAATCGCGCCGAGCCCGCCGCCTTGCGGTCGCTCGACGCCAGCGTCGGCCCGAACGAGAAGACGAGCGCATCGGGGTACGGCTCTGGACGTGGCAGCTTCTCCAGCTTGCGCCGATCCGGCTTGATTTCCGTGAAGTCTTGGGCTCTGAGGGGGTCGCCAGGCCGGCCAGGCAGGTCAATTCGCACGGTGCGGCCGCCTTCGCTGAGCGTGACGGATGCCGACGCATAGAGGAGTAGCGCGTTGCAGTCGAGTAGCGCGTCGCCTAGTTCGCTGGCCACTTGCGTCGTCGCCAGCAGCGCCCGAGCTTTGGCAACGGTTTCACGGTCTCTCAGCACCCTTTCGTTTGGCCCAGCGGCCTCGATGAGCGCGCCGAGGGAAGCGTTGAGTTCGTCCATCGCGGCCAGATTGAACAGGTTCTTCGATCGCACGAAGGTGAATTCGTCCTGGCGGGCGACGAGATAACCGTTCGACTCGGCTTCGCGCCTCAGTTCGTCACCGGTCAGCTTGATCAGGCGGGTTTCGAACTCGGTCGGCTGGGCGTGCGTGGCCAAAACGGTGACTGGGTGCACAGGCGGCCTCGCCTGCGGACCGAGCA
>JACFNW010000109.1 GCA_019454665.1 Fimbriimonadaceae bacterium
GCTCTCCCAGTCGGTGTTGATCAGGGCGAGCTTGCGCTGCACGAAATCGATCACTGCGGGCCGCACGTCGGGCTTGCGCGAATCGGGCGCGTAGCTCTCGGCGCGGGCTTGGACCACCTCGGCCGTTGCGCCCGCGATCCGCAGGGCAGCGGTCCCGAATCGTGGATAGCGCGCCACCGTCGGCCAGCCTTTGGCATCCAGGGCGTTCAACAGGTCTTCGAGCGGCGACTCCGTGACCACATCCGTGTCGCCATCGCGTTCGCGTCCCAGCCAAGCGTCGCGCACCGCACCCCCGACCGCCCACGTGGACCGCGCAAACGGCGTGCCCGCGAGCGCCTCTCCGAGGGCGAGCACGACCGGCGAGCGAGGCAAGATCGTCATGGCCTCCTGCCCAAGAAGTCCCAAACGGCAGGGTCTTCCGAACCCAAGCGCCACATCGCCACGCCTCGCACCCCTGCTTTCGCGGCGAGGTCGAACTTCGCCCGGATGGCCACGGCATCGGAGAAGAACACCTTGCGTCCGTCGTACTCCACCGTGTTCTCTTGGCTGGCCGCGTCGCGCTGGGTCCACGTGTGCAGCTTCGTCAACTCCTGCCAATCGCGCCACGTGATGCTCTTGGCCGACTTATCCTTCCAATCGTAGCCATAGGAAGCCACGCCCGCCTCGATCTTTTCGGCGGCGACCTGCGTCTTGGCGAACGCGATCACCTGGTCGAACCACTCCAACGGAGCGATCGGCCCGGCTTCCGAGGTCGCCCAGTGGAAGTCGTAGGTCATGATGCGGAAGCGGTCCACCAACGCGCCAAGGGCTTTCCAATCCTGGCTGATCGGCCCATCCCAATTGCCGGGCTCCGAAGTCTTCGCGTGGACGGCGATGGCGAGCTTGAGTTGCCGTCGGTCGCACGCCTCGCGCACCATGGCCGCGAACTTGACGTAGGGCTCGCGCACGGCGGGCCGCATGCTCTCGTAGTCGAGATCCACGCCGTCGAACCCATCGTCCTTGGCAAGTTGGGCGAGGGCCTCGGCGTGGGCGCGCATACTCGCCTCGTCCTTGAGGAGCGCATCCACCAACGACGCATCGAACCCGCCGCTCGCCGCATTGGAGGTCATGGCGTAAGTCGTCACCCCGTGCCGTTTGGCGACGGTCCTCACCTTCTCGGCGTTCGCCGGGGTGGCGTGTTCCCTGCGCTTGGGCAACCCGTCGGTCCCGGCGGCAATCCACTCGACGCCCACCTCGCTGAGTTGCGCGCCGTACTTCTCGAACGAAGCCATGCTGGCGGGATCGTAGAACACCAGCCAAGCCGAGTTCTTGAGTGGCGCGAGCGTGGCGCCGGCGATCAAGAGAGACACGAGCATGACCTAGTTTGACCCAACCCCACCTGCAAGAACGCCCCCCGACCCAAGGGCCGGGGGGCGCTCGCAACGTCGGACAGAAGCGCTAGGCCTTCTTCTTGATCAGCGCTTCGGCCTTCTTGGTCCAGTTGGCCGGTCCGCCCGAATCGTAGCCGTAGCGGGCCACTTCCTTGCCCGTCGCGTCCATGAAGAGGATGGTCGGGAAGCCCTCGATCTTGTACTTCTCGGCCAGCTTCTCGTTCTGCTTCTCGATGGCGGCGGGCTGCTTCTTCTTCTGCGGGAAGTCGAGTTCCAGCAAAACGACGTTGGCCTTGGCCCACTTCTCGAACTCGGGCGTGTTGAAGACCTCCTTCTTCAGCTTGATGCACCAGCCGCACCAGTCGCTGCCCGTGAAGTCGGCCAGAATGACCTTCTTGGTCTTTTTGGCCTCGGCCAATGCGTCCTCGTACTTGGTGTGCCACTTGAGTTCGGCCGATGCCAGAGAGGCGGCGACCACGGCCGACACAACGACGGCGAGCTTCGTAAACGTGCGGAGCATAACAACCAATCTGAAGCCTGTTTGGCCTCCGATGGTTCCCAAGGCCCGGGACTCTAGCGGATTCAGCGGACTTTTGCGCCCTCGGGCGCCTCTTTGTCGGGGCGCAAGAGGATGGCGCCACCCTCTTCGTCCACCGCCGCGAGCAGCATGCCCTGGCTCTCGACGCCGCGCAACATCGCGGGCTTCAGGTTGAACACGACCACCACCTGACGACCGATGAGGTCCTCGGGCGAGTAGTTCTTTCGGATGCCCGCCACGATCTGCCGCCGTTCTTCGCCGACGACGACCGTCAGCTTCAGGAGTTTGTCGGCTTTCTCCAGCGGCTCGGCTTCCAGCACGCGTGCCACGCGCAACTCCACCTTGGCGAACTCGGCGATCGAGATCGGCTCGGAAGGTGGGGCGTCTGGCTTGGGCGGCTTCGCCTCGGGCGTCGGCTTGGCTCGCTGCTCGGCGACTTTGGCCTGGGCAGCGATGCGCGGGAAGATGGGCTTCGGCGCGGCCAACTCGGTTCCCGCGGGCAGGCTCGATGCCTCGCCGATGGACGACCAATCCTTCGTCGGCGGCAAGCCCAGTTGGCGCGCGATCTCATCGGCCACCACGGGCATGATCGGACGCACCAAACCCTCGGCGGCGCGAAGGGCCATCAGGATCGAGCGCATCGTGGAAGCCAACGCGGGATCGCCCGCCTTCGCCAAGGCCCACGGAGCCCGCGTGTCAATGTGTTTGTTGAGGAACCGCACCAAGCCCATCGCCGCCTGTGTCGCATCCGCGACTCGATAGCCGTCCATCGCGGCGGCGAACCCGGCCTTGGCGTGCGCGATGGCTTCGGCCACTTCCGCTTCGATCTCGGCATCCGGGATTCTGCCCTCCACAAACCGCGCCGACATGGCGAGCGAACGGTTGAGCGCGTTGCCGAGGTCGTTCGCCAAGTCGGAGTTGTAGCGCTTGTCGAAGTCGTCCCGCGTGTACGTGGCGTCGCTTTCCAGCGGCAGCACCGAGGCCATGTAGAAGCGCACGGCATCCACGGCGAAGTCGAGTTCGCAATTCGCGGTTTCGCTCAGCGAAGCGGCCAACTCCATCGGGGCGACTACGTTGCCCTTCGACTTGCTGATCTTCTCGCCGCCCATGAGCAGCCAACCGTGCCCCACGAGGGTCTTGGGCAGCGGCAGCCCGGCCCCCATGAGCATCGCGGGCCAAAGCGTGGCGTGGAACCGAGTCAGGATGTCCTTGCCCATCCACTCGACCTCGGCGGGCCAAAGGCTTTGCCAATCGCCATCCGGCCAGCCCGCCGCCGCGATGTAGTTGATGAGGGCGTCGAACCAGACGTAGACGACCTTGGTGTCGTCGCCGGGGACGGGGATGCCCCAACCCGGGTTCGCGCGCGTGATCGAAGCGTCGCGCAGGCCCTGCTTGATGAAGCTGATCACTTCGTTGCGGCGCACCTCGGGCAGGATGAACTCGGGGTTGGCCTCGATGTGGGCAAGCAACGGCTCCTGGAAAGCCGTCAGCCGGAAGAACCAGTTCTCTTCCTGCACCCAGCGCACCTCGTTGCCGTCCGGGCTCTTTCCGTCCACCAGGTCGGATTCGCGGTAGAAGGTCTCGCTCGACACGTCGTACCAGCCCTCGTATTGGCCGAGATAGATGTGACCGGCATCCCGCAGACGCTCGAACAACGCCTGAACGGCCCGCTTGTGGCGCTCTTCGGTGGTCCGGATGAAGTCGTCGTATTCGATCCGCAGACCCCGGAACACCTCGACGAACTTGGCGCTGACAGCGTCCACGAACGCCATCGGGTCTTGTCCCGACTGCTGGGCCGCTTCGAAAACCTTGGTGCCGTTCTCGTCCGTCCCCGTAAGGAACGTCACCTCGTGGCCCTGCATCTTCCAGTACCGCGCGTTGACGTCGCTCGCGAGCGTGGTCAAGGCCGTCCCGATGTGCGGGACGCTGTTGACGTAGTAGATGGGCGTGGTGATGTAGCGGCGCTTGGGCATGCCGCCTGGATTGTACCGAGGTGATGATTCGGGTTCCGGGAGCCGAAACTACGGTGGAGCCGGTAAACTCCCGGCGTCTCGTACAGGATCAAGATGACGCGCCTGATGAAATCCCTCGGCCTACTCGCCGCGCTCGTCGCGATGCTGGCGGTTTCTGGTTGCTCCCACGACGACGACTGGAACCACGCAAGCCAGATCAAGCTGGTCGAGGTCAATATCGTCGAAGCCGAGAAGGAAGGAGCGGCCCACCTGTTCGCGGTGGCCTCGTGGATCAACGAGGGGCCGCACGGCATCTCCGAGGTCTGGGCCAACCACCGCGTCTCGGGAAGCAAAGGGAAGTCCGAGTCGCGCGGCTCCGATCGGCCGATGCTCAAGCTGGCCAATCCCCTGCCCGCCAAAGGCATCTTCATCCCTGACGACCCGCACCAACATGGCATTGACCTGGGCAAAAAGGACGAGTTGAGCGAACGCTTCGGCTCCGACCTCAAGGTTGATCTGCAGTTCACCGCCGCCACCGAGAAGTGGACGGACAGCAAAGCCCGATGACGCTTGGGCTCGTCCAGTGCCACGTCGCACGCGCCCATCCTGAAGCCAACGCCAGCTTCGCGTACAGCCAACTGGCCGAACTCGCCAGCCAAGGCGTAGATCTCGTCGTGTTTCCCGAGGCGTTCCTCACGGGTTACGCTGCCGAGTCCCGCGAAGACGCGCTCGCTTTGGGCATCCCGCCCCATGACCCGTCCATCCGGTCCGTGAGGTCGCGCGCCGCCGAACTCGGCGTCGGCGTGGTCGTGGGCTGGATCGAGAACGACGGCGGCACGATCCGCAACGTGGTGGAGCTTTCGACGCCCGACGGCGCTCGACACCGCTACGTCAAGACCCATCTGCCCGAACTCGGGGCGGACCGGTACGCCGAGCCCGGCGACGCGTTGCCCGTGTTCGAGACGCCTTGGGGCCGCATCGGCATGCTCGTGTGCTTCGACCTGCGCGCGCCCGAAGCGTGCCGGACGCTGGCCCTGCAAGACGCCGACTTGGTGCTGCTGCCGACCAATTGGCCCGAAGGCGCGGAAACCTCGGCAGAGTTGCTCGCCCGGGCGCGAGCCGCCGAGAACCGCGTCTGGCTCGCGGCATGCAACCGCGTCGGCACCGAAGGCGGCTTCCGGTTCATCGGGCGCAGCCAAGTCGTGGACCCCGACGGCCGCCGGGTGGCCGAACTGGGCGGCGATGCCGACCGCCTGATCGTGGAGATCAACCTGGAGCAGGCTCGCGAGAAGCGCATCCGCACCATTCCCGACCGGTACGAATGGACCGTTTTCGAGTCGCGCCGCCCCGAACTCTATGGCCCGATCGCCGAAGTGCGGGACCTTGGTCGCCCACGGGAGTAATCGCACGTCCGTTCGGGCGTATGAACTGCGAACCGCACTCTGTGCCACCATAGTCCCCATCGGAGCCCAGCCCTTGAAGACCATCGCCGCATTCTTTGCCTTCCTCTTTCTCGCCGTCGCCGCCCCAGCGCAACTCGACCCCGAACGCGTGATCCTCACCGTCAACGGCGAGGCGATCAAGGCCGAGGAGTATTACCGGCGCATGGAGTTCCTCACCGGAGTGGGCAAGATCATCGGGGACGGCTTCATCGAGTTCCCCCCGGGGCTCATGACCATCGAGCAACTGGTGGTCGAACGGCTGATGAAGCAACTGGCCGCCAAGAAGGGCATCACGCCCACCAAGGCCGAGGTGGATCAAGAGATCAAAGACCGCCTGGAAACCAACCCCACGCTGCTCACCGACTGGGACAAAACGGGGTTGCCGCGCACGGCCCTTGAGGAGCAGATCTTCTTGGAGCTTCTCGAGTTCAAGCTGACCACGGTGGGCATCACGATCACCAACCAAGAAGTCGAGAACTTCTACAACGACCCCGACAACAAGCCGATGTTCACGACGCCCGCTTCGGCGACGATCCGCATCATCGCGGTCGCCACGCCCGAGCAGGTCGCGACGGTGGACCGCGAACTCGCCGCGGGAAAGTCCTTCGGCGACGTCGCCAAAGCCCATAGCCGAGACGTTTCCGCCGGGACGGGAGGCAACCTGGGGACGATGGCGTATGCGACCATGCCGCAGGTGTTGGCGGACGCCGTGCGTGGCGTGGCCGAGGGCAAGCACTCCGGGTGGATCCTGTTCGCCGAGAACCGCGTGAAGGTGTTCAAGGAGAAGGAGATCAAGGAAGAGGTCATCCCGCTGAGCAATGCGCTGCGCCGCTCGATCCGCCGACGTCTGATGATTGATCGCGGCAGCATCAAGAACAAGGTGGACGAGGAACTGAACCAACTGCGCGCCCAGTCCACGGTGGACGTGAAGCAAGTCATGCTCGCCGAAGCTTGGAAGCGCCTGAACTCCGGCCACCTGAAGGCGATGGGCAGCGGCGGCTAAGTCGCCGTCGCCGTCGCCAAAGGGGGTGTGTTGTGCGGATGGGCCGGAGTTGCGGCTCCGCGAGAGTCCCGATGGTCCCTACAGAGCTCTGAACTCGCAACCCTCAGCAACCGACGTGCGTCTACACAAGTGGATCAGGAGCGACTTCTTGTTGACCAGATCGGGGCAAGCGTGCAATGTGCAGTTACCGGGCTATCTCGACGTTGTCGGTCATTCTGTTGTTCGGTATGGCCCAGACTTTTGCCCAGCCCGGAACCGTATGGTCGTGGGGTAGGAACAGCGAGGGTGTCATCGGTAATGGGGGCTCGCCTCACCTCTCGTCGCCAGACGTAGCCATAAACCTCTCGCACGTGGTCTCACTGAAGGCTGGTGGATGGCACATGTTGGGGCTCCGAGACGATGGCACCGTTTGGTCTTGGGGCAATAACGCACAGGGACAGTTGGGCGATGGAAGCAACACTCTTCGAAAGGCGCCTGTCGCAGTCCAAGGCGTTTCCAGCGTCTCAGCCATTGGGGCCGGAATCCATCACAGTTTGGCAGTTCTGGGCAATGGCACGGTGGTGGCTTGGGGTTCGAACAGCCGGGGCCAACTCGGGGACGGCACCACCAGCGACCGAAACGTCCCCGCACCTGTTCCCGGGTTGGACAACGTGGTCGCAGTTGCCGGCGGCATGTTCCACAGTCTCGCGCTTAGGGCGGACGGCACTGTCTGGGCTTGGGGAGCTAACGAAAGTGGACAGTTGGGTGATGGAACGACTCAGGACCGCACGACGCCGGTCCGGGTGTCTTCCTTGGCTGGTGTGGTACAGATCGCCACAAAGACCTGG
>JACFNW010000110.1 GCA_019454665.1 Fimbriimonadaceae bacterium
CGCCGAGAAAACATCTTACAAAGGCTCGTGCAACCGCCTGGTGTTCGACGACGCGACCAAGCAGATTCGGCTGACCGGCAACGTCCTGCTGGAAACCGACCGCTTCACGCTTTCGGGCGGCAAGGGCGCCGAATCCGCGCTCGTTCAGCTCGACGACCAACTCAAGGTGGTTTCGGTGGAACTCTCGGGCAGCCCGGGCGAATCGCGCATGCAGGGCGGTGGCCGATGAGGATCACGGCCAAGAATCTGGTCAAGAGCTACAAGGGCCGCAAGGTCGTCGCGGACGTGTCGGTGTTCGTGGACCAAGGCGAAATCGTCGGACTGCTCGGGCCGAACGGCGCGGGCAAAACGACCACGTTCTACATGGTCACGGGCCTCGTGCGCCCGAACGCGGGCCGCGTGCTTCTCGACGACCAGGACGTCACCCGCTGGCCCATGTACCGACGCGCGCGAGCAGGCATCGGCTACCTGCCCCAAGAAGCCAGCGTCTTCCGCAAACTCAGCGTCGAAGACAACCTACGCTTGGTGCTTCAAATGGCGGGCAAGTCGGGCTCGCAGATCCGCGCCAAAGTCGAGGAGGTCTCCGAAGAACTCCACATCGCCCACCTGCTCAAGCAACCCGGCAACGTGCTCTCGGGCGGCGAACGCCGCCGCGTCGAGATCGCCCGAGCCCTGGCTTCCGAACCCAAGTTCATCCTGCTCGACGAACCCTTCACGGGCATCGACCCCGTCACCATCGAAGAAATCCAGACGATCCTCAAGAAGCTGCGCGGCCGCAACATCGGCATCCTGATCACCGACCACAACGTCGCCGCCACGCTCCGCATCACCGACCGCAATTACATCCTCATCCAAGGGCAAATCATCAAAGAAGGCTCCCAGAGCGAGATCGAAAACGACCCGCTGGTCCGCAAGCACTACCTGGGCCAGACGTTCGCCAGCACCCCGGAAGACCTCGTCCTCGAACAGGGAGACCAGGCTTGATGCGCCGGATAGACGCGCTGATCCTGAAGGATGTCATCGGCCCCTGGGGCTTCGGCGTGGCGATCTTCACCGTGCTCATCATGGCGGGCACGTACCTGTTTCAGATCACGGACTACATCGTCAAGGGCGTGAACATGATGGTCATCCTGGAACTGACCGCCGTGTTGCTGCCCGGCGTCATGGCCAAAACGTTCGCCATGGCGATGCTGCTCGGCACGCTGCTGGGATTCGGGCGGCTGAGCAGCGACAGCGAGATCGTGGCCCTGCGCGCCGCCGGCGCCAGCGTGGGACGCATCGTGTTGCCCGTCGCCGTGTTCGGCCTTGCCGTCTCGATCGTAACCTTCGCGTTCAACGAACTGCTCGTCCCGTTGGCCGCGAAGCAGGCGACCCGAATCAGGGACGAGATCGCCAAGAACGTCGAGGGACGAGGCATGCGCCCGCAACTCATCCCGCAGTACAAAGACGACGGCTCGCTGGAGGCCATGCTCGTCGCCAAAGACTACGACATCGGCACGCGCACCCTTCACCGCGCCTACGTGCTGGCGTTCGACAAGGAGGGCAACTGGACCACGATCGTCGAGGCCACGGACATGACCTACGACGAGAAGACCAAGGAGTGGCGCATGCGCGG
The DNA here is from genome assembly GCA_019454665.1 of Fimbriimonadaceae bacterium. Classification (GTDB taxonomy): domain Bacteria; phylum Armatimonadota; class Fimbriimonadia; order Fimbriimonadales; family Fimbriimonadaceae; genus UBA2387. The sequence goes on from JACFNW010000110.1 coordinate 1,616, forward strand.
CGGCGGCAAGCTCATGTCCGCCGACGGCAACATGGTGCTCTCGCTGGGCGAAACGTGGCCCGCCGAGGTGCCCGAGGCCGACTTCTCCGCCAACGACATTCTCGCCGCCAAGGTCAAAGACCTCGACACGTTCAGCATGGCCGACATCAAGGAGCGGATCGAGCAGCTCAAGCGCAACAAATTGGCCAGCCCGGCGCAGATCGCCAACCTCGAGTACGGCTACTGGAACAAGCTCGCGCTCCCATTGGCCGCCCTGATCTACGGCCTCGTGGGCGCGCCGCTGGGGATCCGGAACCACAGGACCGGAGCCGCGACCGGGTTCTGGCTTTCGGTTATCATTATTTTCGCGTACATGATGTTGGCAAACCTCATGGCCATCAGCGCCCAAGGAGGGGCGATCCCGGCCTACATCGCAAGCTTTGCCCCGCTCGTCGTCGGAGTGGTTTACGCCGCCGTCGCCATCCATAGGAAGAACACTTAGAGGCAACCGTGGATCCTTTGAGTTTCGGGTTCTTGCTCATGGTCGCCATCGGCGGAGGCATCATCGCCTATCTCGCCGACCGGCTGGGCCGCAACATCGGCAAGAAACGCAAGAGCCTGTTCGGACTCCGCCCGAGACACACCGCCGAAGTGCTCATCGTCGGCGCGGGCGTCTGCATCCCGATCATCACGATTCTGGTCGTCATGGCCGCCAGCGCCGAGGTGCGCACGTGGTTCTTCGAAGGTCGGGCCGCCATCGCCGAACGCGCGAAGCTCCGAAAGGACGTCGAGACCCTGTCGGGCGAAAGGCAGCGGCTTCAAACCGACATCGAGGCAGGCAGCCAACGGCTGGTGACCCTCAACGCCGACCTCGTCAAGAGCCGCGCAGCCGTGGACGAATACAAGGAAAGCGCCGAAAAGCTGACCAAGGAAGTAGAGCGTCGCTCCGGCGAAGTCAAACGGCTGGACAGCCAACTACGAACCGCCTCCAAGGCCGTGGCCGACAAGACCAAGCTCGTCGCGGACAAACAGGTCGAATACGAGAAGCTCAACGACTCGTTCATGGCGCTCATCGAGCAGACCGACGAAGAGCGCGACCGAAACCTCGAACTCACCCAAGAAACGCTTCGACTCGAGCGGGAGGTCGCGGGACTGGAAGCCACCATCGCCAACCTCGGCAACGATCTCGCCAAGCTGCGGACCGAGAACGACGCCGCCTCGCGCGAACGCGAGGCCCTGGATGCCTCGCTCAAACGGCTTGCCGAAGAATTCGAAACCCTGAAGCGCACGTCGGAGGCCGATCTGGCTCGCAACCGCCAACTGCTGTCCGAAACCCAAGAGCAACTCGAACTCAAACAGCGCCAGCTTCAGCAACTGATCGGCCAAGTGGACCTCAACCTGCAGATCACGCGCACGCGCCCCATGATCTTCGCCCAAGAGGAGGAGTTGGCGCGCCTGCCCATCCCGCCCTCGCAAAGCCTCCGCGAGTCGAACGCGCTGGTCTCGGCCCTTATCGGGCGCGCGGCGGAAGAAGCCGTGACGCGCGGATCGCAACCCAAGGAACCGGGGGGCATGGCGGCGGGCTTCGTGCCGTTCCAGATTGACGGGCGTACGGTGGGGATCGAAGAGCAGGGCGACAATCTGGTGCAGGGCATCGCCACCAAGCCCGAGGAACTCGTGCTCGTGGCGTCGGCTGCATGGAACACGTTCATGGGCGAATTCACGCCGCTCGTCGTGCGCATCTACCGCAACCCCGTCGTGTTCCGCGCGGGCGAAGTGCTCGCCGAGGTCCGCATCGAGGGCCGATCGAGCGAAGCCGCCGTGCTGAAGGCCATCACCGAAGACCTGCTCATGCGCGTCCGCGCCAAGGCGCAAGAGGTCAAGATGGTGCCGCGCCAAGGCAGCGACCAACCCTACGGCTCCATCGCCTCGGGCGACATCGTCCAGATTGTGCGCCGCGTGACCGAACTCGAGGGGCAGGTTCGGGTTCAAGCCGTCGCCCTCGTCGAAACCCGGGCAGCCGACTCCCTGAAGATCGAACTGAGGATTCGCTGATGACCGAGAAGACCGTCCTCGCCATTGACCCCGGGTCCTCGAAGTGCGGGCTCGCCGTGGTCCGTCGCGATCGGGAAGGCAGGCTGGAGCTTGTCCTCCGGAAAGTCGTGCCCACCGAGAGACTTGCTGCCGAGGTCGCGGAGACCGCAGCCGTCGCCCCTTATTCGTTGGTCATCATGGGCTCGGGCACAAAATCGAAGGAACTCTCGGCGGCACTGAAGGAGGCGCGCCCGCAAGACCCGATCCTGATGGTGGACGAGAAGGAGACGACGATGGAAGCCCGCGAGCGCTACTGGGAGTTCAATCCGCGCCGGGGCTGGCGACGCTTGTTCCCCAGCACGATGCTCACGCCCCCAGAACCGGTGGACGACTTCGTGGCGCTCATCTTGGCCGAACGGGTGCTTGAGCACTCCTACTGACGTTCCTGGCTTGGGACCGCGGGCCCACAAGCCCGGCGTTCGCGCCCCAATGGGGGAACTTGCCGAGGCCCCGAGCCGTAACGATTGCCGTGGTCGCGCTTCTCGCCTTCGCCCTCGTCGCCCAGAATCGGCCAGAACCAGACTGGTTGCCCGTGCTCGACGCTCCGCGGAACCTGACCCACGTGCTCGAGATCGCCCCTCCCGCCCATCCGGGACCCAAGTTGGAGGTGCGGGGCACGGTCACCAAGGCCGACGGGAAGACGCCTGCCTCCGGGGTCACCATCTACTTCCACCACACCGATGCCCGGGGGCTTTATCCGCCGGGCGAATCGCCCAGCGGGTGGACCCGCTGGCACGGGACGCTCCGGGGCTGGCTCAAGACCAACGCGCAGGGGCAATACGTGTTGCGGACGACGCGTCCCGCGCCGTACCCGGGCGGCACCGAGCCGGCCCACATCCACGCGTACGGGCTCGCTCCGGGTTCGCGAACGGGGTTCTTCTTCCCCGACATCTTGTTCGAGGGCGACCCGCTGATCAACCGGGCCTATTGGGACCGGGTCGGACGCTTTGGAACGCGCCCGTACGACGGGATGCGGGTCCGAAAGGACGCCAAAGGCGTCCTTTCGGGGCGATGGGACTTCAAAATGCCCCGGTAAGTCCGCTCGATTAGAGCTGTCGGTCGAGCAGTCCGGCGATCTTTTGCTTGGGACCGGCGCCGACCATGCGGTCCACTTCCTGGCCGCCCTTGAAGACGAGCAGGGCGGGGATGCTCATGATGCCGTACTTCATCGCGAGTTCGCCCTCGGCGTCCACGTCCACCTTGAAGACGCGCGCCTTGTCGGCGTACTCGTGGGCGATCTCCTCGACGGAGGGGCCGATCGCCTTGCACGGGCCGCACCACTCGGCCCAGAAGTCCACCAGGACGGGGACGGGCGACTGCAGGACTTTCTCGTCGAATTCGGCGGCGGTCAGGGATAGGTTGCTTGCCATGATGGGGTCAAAAACTCCTTGCGGATCAGGATTCATCCTAAGAGAAGCCCGGAGGCGCCACCAAGGGTTCCGGGCGGCTGCGAACGGCGGGCTTTGGCCCCATCGGAGGCTCCTGTTCGTGGCTTCAGGTATACCTCAGGAACGTCGGATGCGCCCGCATTGGGACCTTGTGACCTCCGCGCGCGAAGGCGCGTCCTATTCACAGACTTCCCGACGTCCAAACGTCGGGCAATCGGAGGACGAATTTCTTGAGACTGAAAGCAATCGCTTTGGTCGTTGCGGCCATGTCGCTTGTTGCGGGCGGCGCGACGCAAGGAACCCCAACCCGAGCCGAAACAGGGCTCGTCGGCGTGAAGTTGTTTGACACCGGCATCCGACTGATCGGGCTTTACGGAACACCGAACGAGATCCAAGCCGTCGCCATCGGCGGCGGTGCGGGGATCGGCGCCCCTGCCGGCGGCCCCCCGGGCGGATTCGGCGGACGCGGCGGGTTTCCCGCCGGCGGCCCCCCTGCCGGCGCTGCCGGCCGCGGTGCCGGCGCACGAGGCGGAGCGCCCATGGGCATTGATCTGAACAACGGCTTCGACTTCGGCGACACCATCCTGCAAAGCACCGACTCGCTTCGACAGTCCGTGCCGCAGATCGAGGGCGCCAGCCAAGTCGGAGGACCCAGCGGCCAAAGACCGCCGGCCGGACCTCCGCCCGGCATGGGCTTCCCCGGCGCGCCCGGCGGCCGAGCCCCCGGCGGCGGAGCCACCGAAAACGCCGAGTACACGCGATGGGTCTACAACCGCAGCGGCAGCCGCTACGGGTTCATCCTGAACAAGTACAACCAAGTCGTGCAGATCGAAGCCGTCGGCATCAGCGACGCCAAAGTCAAGACGCGGCAAGGCGTCGGATTCGGCGTGTCGTTCGGCAACGTGATGACCAAGTACGGCAACCCCGACGGGTACGATATAAGCTCCGACACCCTCGTGGTCCGCTACCTGAAAAACGACAAGGTCGCGTTCCGATTCAACAAACTGAAGCGAAACGGCAACTACGAGGTCACCGGCGTCGTGGTTTCCGCGGGCAAAGTGTGAGGTCGCCCGGCCTTGGCCGACGATCTCGCCGAAGTACGCGCCCGGATTGATCTGGTCGAACTTGTGTCCAAACAAGTCGCCCTGAAACGATCCGGGCGCAACTACGTAGGCCTCTGCCCCTTCCACGACGACTCCAAACCGTCGTTCTCCGTCAGCCCCACCCTCCAACGCTACCGCTGCTGGGCCTGCGGCGAAAGCGGCGACGCATTCACCTGGGTCATGAAGACCCAGCGCCTCGACTTCCCCGAAGCGCTCCGAATCCTCGCCGAAAGCGTCGGCGTCAAGCTCTCGCGACGCACCGACGTCCCTAAAGAAGACCTCACCGACCACCGCAGCATCATGCGTCTGGCCCAGGAGTTCTTCCGAACTCAGTTCGAACTCAACAAAGATGCCGCCGCCTATTGCGACCACCGGGGGCTGGACAAGGAGTCGCTCTTCCGTTGGGAGATCGGCTATTCCCCGGGAGGCGGCGCGCTCGCCAACCACCTGCAGCGAAAGGGCGTCAAGCTGGCCCAGGCGAGAGAGCTGTTCCTGGTGGACGAGGACGACTCCGGGGGGTTCTTCGATCGGTTTCGGGGCCGGCTCATGTTCCCCATCCGCGACGAGCGGGGCGAACTCGTGGCGTTCGGCGGACGAGCGATGGGCGACGTCCACCCGAAGTACATCAACAGTTCCGACACGCCGCTCTATCGCAAGAGCAAAGTGCTGTACGGGTTCCATCTCGCGCGCGACGCGATTTCCAAGGGCAACGAAGCCGTGCTCGTCGAGGGCTACATGGACACGATCGCGTGCCACCGCGCGGGGGTGACGAACGCCGTCGCCTCGCTGGGCACCGCGTTGGCCGACGAACAGGTTCGCTTGCTCCGCCGGTGGTGCCGCAAGGTGGTCCTGCTGTACGATGCCGACGAGGCCGGCGCCAAGGCCGCCATCCGCGCCGCCGAGTTGCTGCAAGCCGCCG
>JACFNW010000111.1 GCA_019454665.1 Fimbriimonadaceae bacterium
CATGAGTCACCCCGAGCCGGATTCCTTCCACCCCGTCACCCCGAGCCGCGCTCTGGTGGATCAGGAGATTCGCGCCATCGAGCACGAGGTGCTCTCGATGGCGAGCGTTGCGGACGCCATGATCGCCGACGCGGTTCGCGCGCTTTCCACGCTCGACACTCCGCTGGCCACCGAGGTCATCCAGCGCGACGACGTCATTGACCATGCCGACTTGGATATCGAGGTGCGTTGCCTTCGGTTGCTCGTGTTGCACCAACCCCTGGCCAGCGACTTCCGAACCGTCGGGACCGTGCTCAAGATGGTCACCGATCTCGAGCGTGTGGGTGATTTGGCGGTGGACATCGCCAAGATCGCGCGTAAAATTGACCTCGACCACGGCTCTCCCGAAATGGTGGACATTCCGCGCATCGCGGGTTTGGCCGCTCGAATGTTGCGCGAAGCCATCGAGGCTTTCGTGAAGCGCGACCTCGAAATCGCCCACCGCGTGTGCGGCATGGACGACGAGGTGGACGACCTCTACCGCGCGTTTCGCGAGCAATTGCACGAAGCGATGAAATCCAAGCCCCAGACCGTGGTGAGCGCGAGCTATCTGCTCTTGGCGATCCACCACTTCGAGCGGATCGCCGATCACGCGGTGAACATCGCCGAGCGCGTGGCCTTCATGGTCACGGGTCGCTTTGAGCAACTGGCTTCTTCGCACAAGTCGGATTCGTGAGGGGGATGGAAGTATGGAAGATGGAATGGGGAAGTAGGACCGGGAGTTGCCATCTCAATTTTCCACTTTCCCTCTTCCTTGTTCCCTCTTCCCTCTTCCCTCTTCCCTCTTCCCTCTTCCCTCTTCCCTCCCTACTACTTGAGTCCGCCCAACATGATGCCCTTCGTGAAATAGCGCTGGGTGAATAGGAACGCGACGAGCAGAGGCAGCATCACGACGACGGCGGCGGTCATCTGCAAGGGCCAGTTGGTTGCCCCGTAGCTGTTCTTGAAGACCGATAGACCGACTTCCAGCGTCCGCATCTCCATCGAGTTCGTTGCGAGCAACGGCCAGAAGAAGTCGGTCCACACGGCAAAGAACGAGAATGCGCCGGCGGTCGCCAAAGCTGCTTTGCTCAGGGGCATGATGACCTGCGCATAAATCCGCAAATCGCCCGCGCCATCCATCCGTGCTGCCTCTTCGAGCTCCTTCGGGATGGCGGCGAAGAACTGTCGGAACAGGAAGACGCTGAACGCGCTGCCAAGGCCCGGAACGATCAGGGCGGCGTAGGTGTTCAGCCACCCGAACCAACGCACCATCAGGTAGACCGGAATTTGCGTGACAGGGCCGGCGAACATCATGCTCAGTAGGAACATCAAGAAGATGAAGTCGCGGCCCCTGAACGTCAGCCGTGCAAACCCATAGGCGGCCAGCGATGCGACCAGCAACTGTCCAGCCACCACAACCGTGGTGACCACGATCGAGTTGAAGAAGAACCGCGCCACCGGGATGTCGGGCATGCTGAGCACGAACGCGTAGTTCTCCCAATGGAACCGCTCGGGCCACAGCTTGTCCATCGTGGGAATTGGAGCTTTGCTCGGATGCAACGAGACCAGCACCATCCAGACGAATGGCGCGAGCAAAAAGGCCGCCAACGCAGTCAACCCTACGTACAGCAACGTCACGCGAAGGGATTTCATCGTATCGCCACCCAGATCATCGCCAACACCAGCAGCAAGGGTAGGACAACACAGCCGACAGAGGTCCTGCGGTAGATCCGGTTGTAAAGTGCACGGCGAGGGTTCGTGACCCACCCCCAGCCTCGCGGCGCCTTGAGGCCCAAGTTGTGCCGGACGATCCGCTTGACGGATGTTCTGGCCGAGATTCGGCCTCGAAGGGATGGTCGTCGGATGGGTCCTCGTCTCATTAGCTCACCGCCGTGCTGTACCCTTCCAGCTGGGATTTCATCGCGCGAAATTGCCAGTAGGCTACCGCCAGAATCGCGAGGAGCAGGATGAACGACTTGGCGCTCGCCAAGCCGACGTGGAACTTCTCCCACGCCTCCGAGTAGATGTGGTAGCCGACGACGTCGGTCGTCCCTTCTGGACCACCCCTGGTCATCATATAGACTGGGGTGAAGATCTGGAATGCCGAGATCGTCGAAGTCACCAGCACGAAGAACGTCGTCGGCACCAACATCGGAAGCGTGACGTGCCAGAACGTCTTCCACGGAGTCGAACCGTCCAGATCGGCTGCCTCGTAAAGAGACGTTGGGATTGCGATGAGACCTGCAAGAAAGAGGATCATCCGAGGACCCAATCCCGTCCAGATGGACATGAACACCAACGCCCACATCGCCCACGACGGATGGCTGAGGAAGTCAATGTTCTGCCCGAAGCGCATCAAAAAGGTATTGATCAATCCGTGCTCGGGAAGGTACACGTAGATCCAGAGCATCGAAACCGCGACTCCGCTGCTGATCGCCGGAATGTAATAGAGGGTGCGGAACAAGGTGACGCCGCGAAGCTTCTGATTGATCATCAACGCGACAAACAGCGCGACGACCATCCCAACGGGAACGCTCACCAAGGTGTAGCGCGTCGAGTTCCACATCGCGTTCCAGAACGCCTGATCCTGGAACGTGTCCGCGTAATTCTTCAGGCCGATGAACGGCTTGGAATCCTTGAGCAAGTCCCACTTGAAGAGGCTCAGATACGCGGCATATGCGATCGGAATCCACGCGAACAGCAGCAGGTGGATCGTGGCGGGAGCGATGAAGAGGTAGCCGATGGGTCGCTGCTTCACTTGGCGAACTCCTTGTCCACCTGGCTCGCGGCATGCCGCAACGCTTCGGGGATCGGCTTGCCACTCTTCAGCACACTGTCCATCATGTTCTGACCGATCGTCTCAACGGGATTGTACTTCTCGACCTTTGCGCCCCACGGGGGTCGGGCGGAAGGCACGATCTCGAAGAACTTGGCCTCGCGCGGGTCCTTCGCGGCGATCTCCTCGGCTACATCTCTGCGCGCAGAGACTGCCAATCCCAACCGCGCGTACTTCCGCTGAACCTCTTCGCTGGTCATGTACTTGACGAAGCGCCACGCCTCGTCCACGTGCTTGCAGTGCTTCCCGATCGCCCAGCCGGATTCGTACATGACCGTCTGCGACGCCGAGAGTTGCGTCGGAACGGGGGCCACACCGACGTCGTCCATCGCCAACAGCGGCTTCCCATCGGAACCCTTGGGCGCGGCGGCGTAGCCGATAAGCGCCCAGTGCCCGCTGATCTCCATCGCGGCCTGCCCCTGGGTGAACAGGTCCACGCCCATGGCGGCAGACTCCGAGAGCGAGGGCGAGACGCCCTCCCTCATCAGTGTGGCGAGGAACTCGACGCCCCGCTGCGTCTCGGGCGAGTCGAACGCTCCAGAGGACATCGTGCCCTCGGGGTTCAGCACGTCGCCGCCCGCATTCCAGATCCATGTGATCCATCCGGGCATCCAGTTGGCGAATTTGAACCCGTACACGCCCTTGGATCGGTCCGCCGCTTGGCCGCGTCCAAGAACTCCTCGTACGTCCAGTGGTCCTTCGGGTAGCCCACGCCCGCCGCATCGAAGAGCCTGCGGTTGTAGTAGAGGACCATCGGCGTGAAATCCTTGGGGATGGCGTAAACCTGATCGCCTCGCCGCGCGATGTCCACCACGTTCGGAAAGTACGCGTCGAGGTCGAACGACTGGTCCTTGGCGATGATCGGCGTCAGGTCCTTGAGCACGCCGTTGTCCACGAATACGGCGGCGCTGGACGCATCGAGCAGCATGACCTCGGGTTCCGACCGCGCGATGAAGTTCAGGAGCATCTTGCGGACGTACTCCTGCGAGCCCGGGATCAACTCCAATCGAATGTCAATGTCCGGGTTCTGGCGCTCGAATTCGGCGAAGATCTCGCGCTCCACCTTGGCGAACTCGCTGTCGTCGCCCGCTCCGCCCCACGTGGCGACCCTCACCACGGTGCGTCCGTCGCCCGTGATGGTGGAGCACCCGCCGACCATGGCGAGCACCAGCAACACAAGGCTCCGCACGAAGCGCTTCACAAGCCCGGTTCTACCCGTTCATTCCTGAACGGCGTCTTCCAAAGCCCGGCGAAAGGCATCGGGGTCGTTCACGCCGACCACGTCACGGGGGGCGATCCCCGCCGACCGCAGGGCATCTTCGTCGGCGTAGAAAGCGTCCAGGCGGTGCGTCCAGTCGCGTATGCGCGCCGATCCCTCGGCTTTCGCGGCTCGGGCGTGCTCCCATGCCGATGCGCGATACAGGGCGCACAAAGGCTGGGTCCGCCCTTCGACGACCGGGATCGCGGCCCCATGCGGCCCAATCAGTTCGAGCAGGCCCCGCACCACCCCTGTGTGAAACCGAACCGCATCGCACGAAACGACCATCACCAAGGGCTTCGAGGGCATCCAATCCGCCAGCGCCGCCAACGGGCCGGAGAACGCCTCGCCATCGGGCAGAAACGCCGCCCCGACGATCGGGCGTCCACCCAACACGGTCACCGGCACGTCCCCTTCGAGAAGCAGGCGCACCAAACGCTCGAGAATCGGTTCGCCCCCCACGAGCAGGCGCGACTTGTCTTGGCCCATCCGGCGGCTCGCGCCGCCCGCCAGCACCACGGCCTCCAGCAGTTCCAGGGTCATACCTCGACGACGATGGGCACGATGACGGGCCGGATGCCCGCCTTCTTGTGCAGGTGCCGCTTGGCCAAGTCCGCCACGTCGAAGCGCACGCGGTCCACGTCTTTCAGGTCGTCGCGCGAGAACGTCGAGAGTCCGTCGGCGATGAACTCCGAAAGGCCCGCGATGGCCTCGGGCTTGGCATGGATGCCGCGATGCTGGAACGTGGGCGGACCGACCAACTCGCCCGTATCCACGTCCACCACCACGGTGACGGCCACAAACCCGTCGTTGCTCAGGTTCGAACGGTCGCGCAGCACGTCGTCGCTGATCCCCGGCTCGCCGCCCCGGTCCACCAGCACTCGGCCAAACTCGACCGGCTCGCCCAGCCAAGCCGATCGCTCGTCCATGCACACCGGTACGCCGTCGCGCATTTCGAAGATGCGATGTTCGGCATGCCCCATCTCCAACGCCATGCGTCGGTACTGGTGTTGGTGCCGCGGTTCGCCATGAACGGGCATGAGATAGAACGGGCGCGTGAGGTTGATCATCATCTTGAGTTCCTCTTGGTGCGCGTGCCCGCTCACGTGGATGGGTTGGGGCGTCTGGTAGAGCACGGTCGCCCCCTGCCGAAAGAGCCGGTTCACGGTCCGCCAGATGGACGCCTCGTTGCCCGGGATCGGGCGGGCCGAATACAGCACGGTGTCGCCCTTTTGAATCTGCAACCGCGAGTACTCGCCCTTGCTCATCTGCACCAGCGCCGAGAGCGGCTCGCCCTGCGTGCCCGTGGTGAGGATGGCCAACTGGTGCGCCGGATACTGGGTCGAATCGCGGAGCGCGATCATCACTCCCGGCGGCAACTTCATGTAGCCCATCTTCGCGCAAATCTCGATGGTCTGCTCCATGCGCCGACCGGCGATGGCCACTTTGCGGCCCATCTCCGCCGCCACGTCAATGGTCTGCTGCATGCGGTGGATGTTGCTGGCGAACGTGGTCAACAACACCCGGCCCTGCGCATTGGCGAACGCGTTGCGGAGACCGTTCTTCACAACGCTCTCGCTCAGGCTCCAGCCGGGTTCCTCGGCGTTGGTGCAGTCGCTGATTAAGGCGATGACGCCTTCGCGCCCGAGTTCGCCCAGCCGCGTGATGTTCGCCATCTTGCCGTCCACGGGCGTGAAGTCGAACTTGAAGTCGGCGGTGAACAGCACGATCCCCTGCGCCGTTCGGACCGCCATCGCGCACGTTTCGGGAATGCTGTGCGTGATGCGGATGGGTTCGACGCTCAGCGAACCGGCTTCGATGATGTCCCCGGGATTGAAGATCCGAAGGTCGAACGCTTTGGCGCCCACGCGTTCTTCCAGCTTGGGCCGCAACAGCGCCGCGGCGAGCGGGCTGCAATAGACGGGCACCTGCATCTCCCGCAGCAGGTACGGGAGCGCCCCCACGTGGTCCTCGTGGGCATGGGTGATGAAAACGCCCCGCACTCTGTCGCGGTTGGCGAGCAGGTAGCGGAAGTCGGGGATGACGATGTCCACCCCCAACATTTCCTCGCTGGGAAACGAAAGGCCGCAGTCCACCACGACGATGTCGTCGCCCTGCCGCACCACGTTGCAGTTCTTGCCGATCTCGTCGGCGCCCCCGAGGGGGATCACTTGTACGAAGCTCATAGTGTTTGAGGGCCGCCCGCCGGCTCGTGCGCCGAGCGCAAGCGACCACAGATCTCGTGGGCTCGGTCGCCGACGTGCTCCAACTTGTGGAACGCGTCGAGGCAGCGCAGCAGGATGGCGGCGTTCGAGGGATTCTCGCGAAGCATTTCCAGCAGGACCGAACGCGCTTCGGCGTACGCCCGATCTGTCTCGCGTTCCAAGTCTTCGATGTCGTTGACCAGCCCGCTCTCGTAGTCTCCATAGAGCCGGAGCGCTTCTGAGAACGCGCGCCGCGCCAATTCGCCCATGCGTTGAAGGTTCAAACGCAGTTCGATGGGAAAGTTGCCGCCGATCTCGCGCGAGCATCGCGCCAACTTGAGCGCGATGTCGGCCGTGCTCTCGATTTCACCGACGACGCCGAGCGTCGCGGTAAGGAACCTCAAGTCGCTGGCGACGGGAGACTCCTGCATGATCAAGACCACCGTCTCGCGCACGATTTCGTTCTCCCTGCGGTCAATGTCGGTCTCTTCCTGCTTCAGGCGGTCCAACTGCGAAAGGTCGTTTCGGGCCACCACTTCGACAGCATCCCTGAGCATGTCCAAGGTGCGCGCACCCATTTCCGCCACCTGGCGGCGGAGTTGGGCGATTCGTTCGTCAAAGTGTGCGCGAAGAGACATCAGGGCAGGAAGATAATCCCGGTATTGTACCGCCAGCGATGCTTGAACCCGGTATCTATCCCGCCTCGGTCACGCCCTTGGACTTATCCGGCCGCCTGGATGC
>JACFNW010000112.1 GCA_019454665.1 Fimbriimonadaceae bacterium
GCGCAAACTGTCGCATTGAGTTAGTGTAACAAGGATATGATGTGATGTCAAGAGCGGGGGGGGGCCTGATTCATGTAACGTTCATATGTGGACTTTGCTCGACATGTCCTAGTGTGGTTCACGCCTATCTAGAATTCGGATCGTTGTTGGACTGGGGATCACAGGGTCAGCTGCTACACCCGAATGAAGTCGCCGACGCCAGGAAACCCGGACAGGGCGGCAAACTCCTCGGGCGAGGGGCGTTGCGGGCGGTCGCGGTCGGAGGCGACCACGCACAAGAAGCCCAGTGGGCCATCCTCGGGCGCGCGGAACTGGTGCCACGTCATCGGCGGGATGTGGACCACGTCGCGTATCCCGATCTCGTGCACCGTATCGCCCACCAGCACCCGGCCGCAACCCCGAATCACCATCACGGCATGCTGATGCTGGTGCCGTTCCAGGGTCGAATGCCCCCCGGGCCCCACTTCAAAGTAGCGGAATTGGACGGGCAGGTCGCCGGTTCCGTCGAACAGCACCTGCCGCGTCACGCTCTTGAAGATCGTGCCGTCTTCCTTGTAAGGCAAAACGGGAACGCCTATCCACGTGCAGTCCGTGTCGTGTCGAATCACCATGAGAGCCTACATCGGGTCAACGCCGAGACGTTGGAGAATGGCCGCGATCTGCCCCTCGTGGTAGGCCATGTTCCACACGTGGTACTGGATGGTGTCGCAGAGTCGGTACTCGCCGGGGAAGGGCATCTTGACCTCGTCGTCGAGGTCGGCGTCGCTCAGGGCGCGGACGCGGGCGATCAGCTCGTCCGTGGTGCGGCGGAACTCGGCCTCGCACGCCTCGCGCGTGGCGAACGTCTTGCTGTGCGCCTTGTACCGCTGGAAGTCCTCGGCCCCGAACTTGAGTTCGCGACGATCGAACACGTCCCACGTGAAGTCGAGGATCGTGGCGACCTCTTGGTACTGGTCGAGCGCCGACCGAAGCTGGGGGTCGGGCTGCCAATCGAGCTTGTCATCGGGCACGAGGTTGATCATGCGAAGGAAGCCTTCCTGGCCCCTTTGAATCTGGCGGACGAGCACGGCGACGGCGGTCATGCTTGCCAGTATGACCGCTCCCCGAGAACGAAGCCCCGACCGTGGCGGGGACATTCATGACATAATCGTCATGATTCTTCGGGACCAGGCGCAGACGATCCAGCGCGGCTCCCGTAGAATCCAGACGTTCACCATGCTTGAAATCCGGAACCTGCACGCGCGAGTCGAAGATCGGGAGATTCTGCGCGGCATCAGCCTCACCGTCCAACCCGGCGAAATCCACGCGATCATGGGCCCCAACGGCTCGGGCAAGAGCACCTTGGCCCAAGTCTTGGCCGGTCGCGACGCCTACGAGGTGACCGAGGGCGAAGTCCGGTTCAACGGGCAGGACCTTCTGGAGATGGACCCCGAAGTACGGGCAGCGGAGGGCGTGTTCATGGCGTTCCAGTATCCCGTCGAGATCCCCGGCGTCAGCAACACCTACTTCCTGCGCGCCGCCGTGAACGCGATCCGCAAGCATCGCGGCGAGCCCGAAATCTCGGCTGGCCAGTTCCTGACGTTCATCAAGGAGAAGATCAAGCTGCTCGGGTTGACCAACGACATGATGACGCGCAGCGTCAACGAGGGCTTTTCCGGCGGCGAGAAGAAGCGCAACGAGATCTTCCAGATGGCCGTACTCGAGCCGACGCTATGCGTGCTCGACGAGACCGACTCGGGGCTGGACATTGACGCGCTCAAGGTGGTGTCGAACGGCGTGAACGCTCTGCGCTCGCCCGATCGCTCGATGATCGTCGTCACGCACTACCAACGGTTGCTGAACTACATCGTCCCCGATTACGTCCACGTGCTGGTGCAGGGCCGGATCGTCCGATCGGGCGGCAAGGAACTGGCGCTGGAACTCGAAGAGAAGGGCTATGGCTGGATCGAGGCCGAGGCGCTTCAAACGGCGTGAGCATGATGGCGAACGTGATGACCACCGAAGGACCGAAGCTCGCCCGCCTGCTCGAATCCGCCCCGGGCGGGCCCGAGTGGCTCCAGCGGCTGCGCGACGAGGGACGCTCTGCGTTTCTTCGCATCGGCATTCCCACCTCCAAGCACGAGGAGTGGAAGTACACCAACCTGCGCGACTTGGCCGAACTTGAGTTCACAGACGCCCCACAGAACGCTCCCGCTTCCCCCTGGGACGGCACCGAATCCGAGGCCGGCGCGACGTTCGAAAACGGGCGCTTGGTGCGTTGGCAGGGTGCGAAGGGCGTGACCATCGAGCCCATCGCCGAGTGCATCGCCAACGATTGCCCCGGCGTGCGCGAGCACTTGGGCCAGTACGCCCGCCCGACCGAGCACCCCTTCGTCGCATTGAACACCGCGGTGTTCGAGCATGGCGTGGTCGTGCGCATCGCGAAGGATGCCCAGGTCGAGAAGCCGATCCACCTGCGGTTCGTCAATGGCGCGGCCGACCGGCCCTACGTCACCAATCCCCGCGTGCTCGTGGTGGCCGAGCGGGGCAGCGAGGCGTTCATCTTGGAAAGCCACTATGGCGAGGGCGTCTACTTCGCCAACCCCGTGTTCGAGGTCAAGGTCGAGGAGAACGCCCACCTGGAGCACGTCAAGGTGCAGCAGGAATCGGGCGAGGCCTTCCACATCGCGACCATCGAGGGGCATCAGGAAGCGAACAGCGTTTATCACACGGTGAGTGCCAGCTTCGGCGCGCAGCTTTCCCGCAACGATTGGAACGTGTACCTGAACGGTCAGAACGTGGAGACCCGGCTTTACGGGGCGTATGTGGGCATGGGCGAGCAGGTCAGCGACCAGCACACGCGGCTCGACCACGCGCAACCCAACTGCAACAGCTTCGAGGTTTACAAGGGCATCCTCGGCGACCGAGCCAGCGGCGTGTTCAACGGCAAGATCTTCGTCCACCAGGACGCCCAGAAGACCGACGCCAAGCAGACGAACCAGGCGCTCCTTCTCTCGCCGACGGCGACCATTGACACCAAGCCGCAGTTGGAGATCTACGCGGACGACGTGAAGTGCACGCACGGGGCGACGGTCGGCCAATTGGAAGAGGAGGCCCTGTTCTACCTGCGGGCGCGCGGCATCCCGTTCGACGTGGCGCGCAGCCTGCTCACGTACGCGTTCGCGAGCGAAGTGCTCGACCACATCACGCACGAGCAGGTGCAGGACCAGGTGGAGCGGGCCCTCTACGAGAAGCTCGGCGGAGGCTTTCCGGCCTAGCAGGGGCTCGCATGGACGTCCCCGACCGCCTCGCGCCGTGGATCGGGCCGATCTTTGAAGCGGTTCCGCTCGACGTCGCGATGCCGGAGTTGGTTGCACCCACACCCAACCCCCTGTTGACGTCGCTTGTCGAGGCGTGCGGCCATCTCCCCCCTTCGCTCACCGCTGGTCTCTGGCTCTACGCGGACGATTTGGAGCGCAGCCACGCGATCTGCCAGGCCGACCCGAGTCCCACGGGTTCGATGTGGCACGCCATCCTGCACCGGCGGGAAGGGGACTTCTGGAACAGCAAGTATTGGCTGCGGCAGGCGGGCGCGCATCCGGCGTTTGTCGGTTGGCAGGAGTACGATGCGGCGCGGCTCGTGGACCAGGTGCAGAGCGGCTGGGACCCCGGTACGCTTCTCAACGTGCAACGCGAGGAATGGCGTAGGTTGTTCGAGTGGTGCCTGCGCACCGAGGCACGGCCTTGAGCGACCTGGGCCTTCGCCAAGAGTTTCCGCTTCTGGCCGCGCGGCCCGAACTGCACTTCCTCGACACCGCAGCCAGCGCCCAAAAGCCGCGCGTCGTCCTCGAAGCCGAGCGGGAGTTCTACTCCGAACGCTACGCCAACATCCACCGGGGCGCGTACTCGCTCAGCGTCGAAGCCACCGACGCCTACGAAGGCGCGCGGGCGCGAGTCGCGACATTCCTGAACGCCGCGCCGCGCGAGGTCGTGTTCGTGCGCGGCGCGACCGAGGCCATCAACCTCGTCGCGCACTCGTTCCCGGGCGGCTGGCGCGAAGGCGACGAGATCGTGCTCACCGAGATGGAGCACCACGCCAACATCGTGCCGTGGCAACTCGCCGCGCAACGGTCCGGGCTCGTGATCCGCGTGGTCCCTGTCACCCAGGATGGACGGCTCGAACTCGAAGCGCTCGACCGCATCCTCGGTCCCCGCACGCGGTTGGTGGCCGTGGGGCACATCTCGAATGCGTTGGGCACGCTGAACCCGGTGGAGCAGATCATCCGCCGCGCGCGGGAGGTCGGCGCGATGGTGCTGGTGGATGGCGCGCAGTCCGTCCCCGGGCGCAAAGTGGACCTTGCCGAACTCGATCCCGATTTCTTCGTGTTCTCCGGACACAAGACGTACGGGCCGACGGGTATCGGCGTGCTGGTCGGCCGCAACGACGTGCTGCCGAAAATGCCCCCGTATCAGGGGGGAGGCGATATGATCGCCAAGGTTTCGTTCGAGGGCACCACGTTCAAACTGCCGCCCGGTCGGTTCGAGGCGGGCACACCCAACATCGCGGGTGCCGTGGGCTTGGCGCGTGCGCTCGACTTCCTCGAAGAAATCGGCTTGGACAAGATCGAGGCGCACGAGACGGCGTTGGCCAAAGAGGCCCGAAGCCGGTTGTTGCGCCTAGGGGGCGTCACGGTGTATGGGCCTGAAGACGTTCAATCGGGGATCGTCTCGTTCAACGTGGCCGGGGTGCATCCGCACGACATGGCGACGGTGCTCGACCAGCAGGGAGTGGCCATTCGGGCGGGTCACCACTGTTGCCAGCCGCTGTGGCATCGGTACGGCGTTCCCGGTTCGGCCCGAGCCTCGTTCGGCCTATACAATACAATGGCCGATGTGGAGGCGTTGATCGAAGGCGTCCAAGTGGCGCAGAGGCTATTCGCATGAGTCTGAGCGAACTGTATCAAGACGTGATCTTGGATCACAACCGGCGACCCCGAAGGTACGGTCAGCCGGGCGAGGACTACGCCTCGGCGGAGGGCACCAACCCCCTTTGCGGCGACTCGGTGACCGTGTTCGTGCGAACCGAGGACGACCGCATCGCGGACATCCGGTTCGTGGGGAGCGGCTGCGCGATCTCGACGGCCTCCGCCTCGCTGATGGCCGAAGCCGTGGCGGGCAAGACGGTCGCCGAAGCCATGGCTCTGTTCCAGCACGTCCACGATGCGGCGATGGGTGCCGCCGAGCCCGACGAGGCCATGCTCGGCGAGGTGGCGGCGATCTGCGGCGTGCGAGAGTTTCCGGCCCGCGTCAAGTGCGCCACGCTGGCTTGGCACACGCTCAAAGAAGCCATCGCGGAGGCTGGCAAGTGACCAACATCGAACGCTCGATTGTGGAAGCCGAAGTGATCGAGGCGATCCGCACGGTCTTCGACCCCGAACTGCCCGTCAACGTGTACGATCTCGGCTTGATCTACGACGTCAACGTCAGCGACGAGCGCAAGGCGCACGTGCTGATGACCCTGACCTCCCCCGCGTGCCCCGTGGCGGAGATCCTGCCGGGGCAGGTCGAGGAGGCCGTCCGCACGATGGCCAGCGTCTCCGACGTCGAAGTCGAGCTGACATGGGACCCACCGTTTACCATCGACCGAATCCCCGATGAAGTAAAACTGGAATTAGGACTAATGTAATGAAGTTCAGCGCGCAAGAAGAGTACGGCCTTCGCTGCCTGATCCAGATCGGGCTGAAAGGGTCGGCGACCATCCCGGAGATCAGCCGCGACGAGGGGCTCTCCGAGCACCACACCGCGAAGCTGCTGAGCATCCTGCGCAAGGAGCGGTTCTTGAACTCCATGCGGGGCCACATCGGCGGCTATCGGTTGGCCCGCGCGCCCGAGAAGATCGTGGTCGGCGAGGTGTTGGCCGCGTTGGGCGGCCGCCTGTACGACGAGGAGTTCTGCGAGCGCCATTCGGGCTTGCTTTCGACGTGCGCCCACTCGGGCTCCTGCGCGGTGAAGAACCTGTGGTCGGAAGTGCAGGCCGCTGTGGATCACGTGGTTTCGCACATCACGCTGGCCGACCTGATCGAGAACGCCCAGAAGGAGGCGGAGCTTTACAAGCCGCGCAACGGGAATCTCCTCTCCATCCCCGTGGCGAGTGGGACGTAGGCATGGAGTTTCCGATCACGCTCACCGAGGCGGCGTTGGGCCGAATGAAGCGGTTGCTGGAGAAGCAGCCCGCCGGGACCATGGTGCGCCTGGGGGTCAAAGGCGGCGGTTGCTCGGGGCTGGAGTACGTCACGGCCCTGGAGACCAAGGCGCGCGACACCGACCTGCGGCTCGTCGCCGACGGGGTCGTGTTCCTCTGCGACCCGAAGTCGGCCCGGTTCCTCGAGGGCTCGACGCTGGATTACACCGGCAACCTGATCGGCGGCGGGTTCAAGTTCGACAACCCCAACGCCGCCCGAGGTTGCGGGTGCGGCACCAGCTTCACGCCGAAGTAGCTCGGGCTGGTTGACCGAGTTCTCGCGCCGCCAAGGTCTGGCACTGTGCCAGAAAAAGTGAAAAACGCCGTGCGGTTTGGGAAAATCGCGACTATAATGGGATCAGCGCATATGCGCAAAGGAGAAAGATTGTGAGATTCGTGCATCCGCTAAGAGCCTTGGCATTCATCCCGTCTCTTGCCCTGCCATTTTTCGGGGGGGGGGGGCATGGGCTCAAGTGTCCGCATCGTCGCCTAGCCTGATTTCAGCCACCGTTAAGCGTAACAGCACGGTCTACACATCCGGCTATCCCGCCCAGTTCCAGCACTCGGTTTCCGGTGCTACGATCACTTTGAGCGTCTCGTCCAGCGCTTCGAAGACGAAAGCGACGACGGGAATCGTCAACGACAAGACTCTGTGCTTGGTGCCCGTGATCCGATACACACTGACTTGCACTGGGACGCCACCGGCAGGCAAAGTCAAGTTGGACTACACCCGCCGTGGCAAAGTGGTCGCCATTGCCTCGACCAGCGCAACGGGAGCCTCGGCTCAGGCGATAGCCAAGGTGACCCGTG
>JACFNW010000113.1:0-5820 GCA_019454665.1 Fimbriimonadaceae bacterium
GGTTCAACCCGACCGGTACGCCGGTCGCCGGTGGTCCGACGGACTACGGCTACGTTTGGTGGGGCTTCGCCAACGGATTCACCACGTGGGTCTATGGCCGAGGCATGCACTTCGTCGCGACGGACACGTCTGCGAAGTTCCGCAACATCAACGCTCCCGAGTGGGCTCAGGGCCCGATCATGACGAACGACCACGCTTGGTCGGCGTTCGAGAACGGCCGCGGCAGCGCGGGCGTCCCCTACTGGATGACGGACTGCGTCCAGCCCGGCGGCACCAAGCCGTCCTCCCCTGGCGCGGGCATGATCTTCTACCCCGGCTTCTTCCGGCCGGACTCGGAGTTCGACTACACGACCCAGCAGTGCGACCACGACAACTACGGCAACTACGGCTAGACCCGTTGGCGTGACGCGAGACAAGTCTTGCCTCCCCAACGGGGGGCAAGACTTTCTCATGGAGGCGAAATGAGAACATCCATCTTGACCCTGATCCTGCTACTGGCCGTCGTCTTTTCCGCGCTCGGATGCCGGGACGGCGAAGGCACCGTCAACATGACCGAAGAAGACAAAGCGGCGTCTGCGAACGTGCAGAAGCAAGGCGGCACCGCCGCGCCCATGCCGACCGAAGGCGTCGACAACTGACACGAGGTTTCCCCATGCGATCCATTCTTGCCGTACTCGTTCTCGCCTTTGGGCTCTTGGTGGTCCTCGCCGGATGCGGCGAGCCTCCGCCCAAGACGCTTGAGATCACTCAAGCCGACCGGGACGCCATGAAGAACGTCAAGGGCGGCGGTCGGCCCGCGCCGATGCCCGTGGATGGCATCGACAACTGACCCGTCGCTTCTGACCGGTCTCGCCGGACCCCGCCTCCTCTCTTGGTGAGGCGGGGTTTCTCATGTTCGTTCCGGGCGTCTCGGCGGGCCGGACGGTCGCGCCGTGACCGGGCCATCCGAGATCGCCACCCCCTAGAACCGGCTGGCGAAGCCCTTGGTCATCCAGCGGTCGGGCTCGGTGGAGGTCGCGAAGCCGAACCGCTCGTAGAGCGAATGGGCGTCCCGCGTGCCGAGCATCCAGCGCACGGTCTGCAGGTCGGGGTGATCCATCGCTTCCGAGACCAGGCGGGCTCCCACGCCCCGGCCTCGGCACCCCGGGTCCACGACCACGTCGCACAGCCAGGCGAACGTGGCGAAGTCCGTAACCACGCGAGCGAAGCCCACCATGCGGCCCTCGGCGTGCGCCGAGAAGCACAGGGAACCCGCTAGGCTCCGCTCGATGGTCTCGCGGGAGCGGGACCGGGACCAATACGCCTCGGCGAGCCATTCGCACAGCAGGTCCACGTCCACATCGGCGAGATCGGTGGACACGCGCACATCTTCCATCACCGGAATTCTGGCCCGGAACGTCCCGCGTCGGGCGGCGCGTACATAATCGCGACATGCGCGAACCCCTCACGTTGGTCCTGCTTCTGGTGCCGGTGGCCTTGGCCGTGGCCCAGCTCGACCCAGGCAAAGCCACGCCACCCAAGGCCAAGAAGGTCCCCGTCGTCTCCGAACTCCACGGCGACCGACGCGTGGACGACTACCGTTGGCTGCAGAAGAAGACCGACAAGGAGGTCATCGCCTACCTCGAGGCCGAGAACGCGTACACCCAGTCGGTGATGGCTCCCACCAAGGCCCTGCAAGACAAGCTCTACGCCGAGATCGTGAGCCGCATCCAAGAGACCGACCTCGAGGTGCCCGTCTTCGACCGCGGCCACTGGTACTACACGCGCACCGAGAAGGGCAAGGATTATCCGATCTACTGCCGCCGGACAGGGACGATGGACGCGCCGGAGCAGGTGCTCCTCGACGTCAACGCCTTGGCCAAGAACGAGAAGTACATGTCGGTGGGCGCGTTCGAGGTGAGCGACGACGGCAACCTGCTGGCGTATTCCGTGGACAACACGGGCTTTCGCGAGTACCAGCTCTACGTGAAGGACCTGCGTACGGGCCGCTTGCTGCCCGACCGGGTGGGCAAGGTCAACCAGGTCGAGTGGGCCAAGGACAACAAGACGTTGTTCATCGTCACCGAGGACGACGCCAAGCGATGGAACAAGGCGTGGCGCTACGTGCTGGGCTCCCGCGCCAAGCCCGCGCCGATCTACGAGGAGAAGGACCGTCTGTATTGGTTCTACATTTCGCGCTCGCGGGACGGGCACTATCTGTTCCTGAACTCGGCGAGCTCGGAGACCACCGAGGTGCGCACGATTCCGCTGGCCAATCCGACCGCGGCGCCGAGCGTTGTGCTGGCCCGCGAGGAGAACCACGAGTACGACGTCGAGCACCGCAACGGCACGTTCTACATCCGGACGAACGACAAGGGCCGCAACTTCCGCCTGGTGTCCGTGTCGGCCGCCAACCCCGCGCGGGACCAGTGGAAGGAACTCATCCCGCACCGGGACGACGTGATGCTCAACGGGGTGGACCTGTTCGAGCGGTACATGGTCGTCTCCGAGCGGGCGGGCGGGTTCCCCAGAGTACGCGTGACGCGATTCGCCGACTACTGGACGCAGCAGATCGAAACGCCGGAGCGCGTGTGCACCATCTCGCTGGGCGACAATCCGGACTACAAGGCGACGAAGCTGCGCTACTCCTACGCGTCGTACCAAACGCCCCGCTCGGTCTATGAGTACGACCCCGAGAGCAACGATTCGGTTTTGCTCAAAGCGACCCCGGTCCTCGGCGGGTTCGATTCGCGCGACTACGTTTCGGAACTTCACTACGCCACGGTGCGCGACGGCGTCAAGGTGCCGATCAGCCTGGTGTACAAGCGGACGACCAAGCCGGGGCCGAACACGCCCCTGTACCTGGACGCCTATGGCTCCTACGGCGCGCCGTCGTTCCCCGGGTTCTCCATCTCGCGGCTGAGCCTGCTCGACCGGGGCGTGATCTACGCCACGGCCCACATCCGGGGAGGCGGCGAAATGGGCACGAAGTGGCACGACGACGGCAAGATGATGAAGAAGATGAACACGTTCTTCGACTTCATTGACTGCGCCGACCACCTGGTGAAGATCGGCTACACGTCGCACAAGCGGCTGGCGATGACCGGCGGCAGCGCGGGCGGGTTGCTCATGGGCGCAGTCCTTAACCTCCGTCCAGACCTGTGCCTGGCCGCTGTGGTGGATGTGCCGTTCGTGGACGTGCTGAACACGATGCTCGACGACTCGATCCCGCTCACCACGGGCGAGTGGCTGGAGTGGGGCAACCCCAACAAGCCCGACGAGTACGCCTACATGCGCAAGTACTGCCCCTACACCAACGTGGGCGCGTTGAACTACCCGAACCTTCTGGTGAACACGTCGCTGAACGACTCGCAGGTCATGTACTGGGAGCCCGCCAAGTGGGTGGCCCGGCTGCGCGACCGCAAGATCGGGGACAACGTGCTGATGCTGAAGACGAACATGGCCGCGGGCCACGGCGGCGCGAGCGGTCGGTACGAGGCCATCAAGGAAACGGCGTTCGACTACGCCTTCCTGCTGTGGCAGTGGGGCATCAAGGAGTAGTCCGCCGAAGCCGGGGTTTCGGCGGCAAGCCGATATACTCGCACGGATGCTCGGATTCCTCATCACCGTCGCCGTTTCCGTCGCGCTGTCGGGTCTGGGGATTGCGCTTCTGATGCGGTTCGCGCCCGAGAGGGACGTCTGCTTCCGACTCGGCGCGGGCGGGCTGATCGGGCTGGGGGCGTTGGGCTTGGCGAGTCTGCTCGTGCTGTCGCTCCCCGGCGGTGCCAAGTGGGGTCTCGGCCTGCCCATCGTGTTAGTCTTCGTCGGCTTGGCGCTCGGCTGGAAGGAACTGGGGGCAATGTTGCGCGAGGCGCGCAAGCCCGTCGGCGCTGAGTGGGCGTTCGTGGGCGCGTTCCTGTTGACCGGACTCTTCGCTCTGGTCGGGGTGCTCGCGCCGAGCACGATGATGGACTGGGACAGCCTGGCCTACCACTTCGCCGTGCCCAAGCTCTGGATTCAAGCGGGGCAGGCGTACTCGGTGTCGTTCATCCACCATTCGAACTTCCCGTTCGTCGTGGACAACCTCTATGTTTGGGGCCTGCAATGGGGCGGCGAAGCGGGGGCCAAGGGCTTTTCGTGGATGTTCGCCCTGTTTGGCGGGCTGGCGGTCTATGGGTTTACCCGCGAACGTTGGGGCGGCTTCGCGGGGTGGTGGTCGGCGCTGGCGTTCGTCGGCATGCCGGTGGTGACTTGGGAGGCGGGCACGGGCTACGTGGACGTGGCGCACGGGCTGTTCGCGGGGCTCGGTTTGCTGCAATGCGCGCGGCTGATTGAGACATGGAAGCGCGAGGACGCGATCTTGGCCGCCGTGTTTCTGGGCTTCGCGGCGGGCAGCAAGTACACGGGACTGCAGACGATCGCCGTCTGCGCGTTGGTCTTGGGCGTCGCCGCCGTGGTGCTGCGTACGGGCTGGAAGCAGGCCGCGCTGGCCATCGGGTTGGCCGCAGCGATCGCCTCGCCTTGGTACATCCGGAACGCCGTCCAGGTGGGCAACCCCGTGTTCCCCTTCTTCTATGAACAACTCGGCGGCAAGCACTGGGATCAGTTCTCGGCGGATATCTACCGCGACGAGCAGCAGTCGTTCGGGGTCGGGCGCAAGGAGGGCGGCGGTCGCGATTGGTCGCAGTTCCCGCACGCCGTGTTCGGCATGGCGTACCAGCCCGGCCGCTACACGAACCCCGCGCCCACCCAAGGCATGGGCCATCCCGTCCAGGCGCTGGGCGTCGCCGTGTTCGCCGCAGCGGTCTGTTGGCTGGCCTCGGGGCGCTTGCGGCGCTTGGAATCGGCCGCCTTGGGCGGATTGCTCGCCAGTTTCGTCTTGTGGTTCGCTCTGAGCCAACAAAGCCGGTACGCGGCCAACTTCGGGGTGCCCTTGGCGGTTCTACTCGGCGGAGCGGTGGTCTGGCCTCGCTCGGGAGCCGTATTGGCCGTGGTGGCGGCCCTGCAGTCCGTCTACACGTTGGGCCTCGTCAAGACGACGGTCACCGATGGGCAACTGCCCGTCGTGTTGGGCCGGGTCGAACCCGACGCCTACCGGGCCGGCACGTTCTTCTCCCGAGCGCAGACGATCAACCGCGAAGCGCTGGGCGGGAAGGTGGCCCTCTACGACGAGGTGTTCGGCTACTGGCTCGACGTGCCTTACTTCTGGGCCAACCCCGGCCACAGCACTGAAATCCCCTATGCGACTCTGGACAGCGGCTCGGCGCTGGCCGACCATCTGAAGGGCATGGGCTTCACCCACGTCTATCTGAACCTCGCGTTCCAAGATCCCGCGTTCCGCGACCGATGGCTGGAGGCGATGCGCCCCGGCGGCTCGGGCTTCTCGCCCGAGGAGGCCACGGGGCTCGACGCCGACCTCCGCACCAAGTGGAAGCGCTTGCTGGCCGAAGCGGTGGCTTCGGGCCGTCTCGTCCCCGTCGCGCAAGAGGGCCGCTCGCTCCTGTTCACCCTGCCATGAACGAACACACGACCGAGTTCCGCGAGCGAATCGAGAGGTTGGCCGAACAGCGCCGCCAGGGCATCGAGCGTCTGCGGACCCAACCCTCCGGCCTGGAGTGGTGCCGCGAGCAGACGGCCATCGCCGACGAGGCCATGCGCCTGGTGGTCGAGGAAGTCCACCGCATTCATCCCGACGTCCCACCAATTTCCATCGTGGCGACGGGCGGCTACGGACGATCGGAACTCGCGCCCTATTCCGACGTGGACATCGCCATCGTCCCGCTGGACGAGTCGCACCCCGGGTTGGACGCCGCCGTGCGCACCATCTACCGGACCCTGCTC
>JACFNW010000113.1:5830-6999 GCA_019454665.1 Fimbriimonadaceae bacterium
AATGGGCATCGAGGTGGGCTACGCATACCGCTTGGTGGGCGACATGTCGGGGCTCGACCCCAAGTCGCGCACGGGGCTGCTCGACGCGCGGTTGGTGGCGGGCAGCCACGAACCCTACGAGCGGTTGATGGAGGCGTTTTGGGACAGCCTGCCCGTCGGCGAGTTCCTGCTGGAGAAGATCGAGGAGCGCAAGCGGATGTTCGCGAAGCACCACGATACGCCCCTGATCGTCGAACCACACCTCAAGGAAGGCGCGGGCGGATTGCGGTGTTGGCATTGCTCCAACTGGCTCGACATGGCCGTGGGCGGCAGGCCGACTCGGCCCTCGCGATCCTACGACCGTGTGCTCCGCGAGCGCAACGTGTTGCACGCCCTGGCAGGACGGAAGCTGGACTTGCTCAGCCGGACGCGCCAAGGCGAACTGGCCGACATGCTCGGGCGGGAGCCGATGACCGCCATGAGCGACCTCGTTCTCGCCATGCGCGACCTGCACCGCGAGTACCAGGCCGCGTTGGAGCGCTTGCACGAGACGCGCTTCACGCTCAGCGAGGGCGTGATCGCCTCGCGGGGCGAGGTGCGGTTCTTCGGCAAGACGCGATTGAGCCGGGCCGCGGTGGGCGTATCGTTCGCCACCCGGTTGGGCTTGCGTGTGCTGAGCTTGGAAGCCCCGCCGATGACGGGCATTGAAGGTCCCGAAGCCGTCCACACGCTTTGCTCCGGTGCGGCTGTGTTGCGGAACCTGGACCGCTGCGGCGTGCTCACCATGCTGCTACCCGAACTGACCCGGTGTCGGGCGCTGATGCCGCAGGATTCGGTCCACACGTTCACCGTTTTCGAGCACACCTTGCGCGTGGTCGAGTTCATTGACGCCATCCAGCCGGGGACGTTCCTCGGCGAACTCAAGGAAGGCATCCAGGACCTAGCGCCGCTCTACCTGTCGGCCCTGATGCACGATCTCGGCAAGTTCGTGCCCGGTCGCCCGCACGAGGAGACGGGGGCCGAGATCGCCGCCGAGGTGCTCGATCGCTGGGGTGTCCGGGAGGACTTGGCCGAGCGCGTAGTCTGGCTTGTTCGCTACCATCTCAGCATGCCGCAGATCGTGCGGATGCGCGACGTGATGAACCCGTTCACGGCTCGCGAGTTCGCCCAGGTCGTCGAAACGCAAGACC
>JACFNW010000114.1 GCA_019454665.1 Fimbriimonadaceae bacterium
GTGAGCGAGGCGCTCTACCTGCGCGACCCAGACGGCAACGGCCTGGAACTCTACTGGGACCGACCGGAAGCCGAATGGCCCCGCACCGCAAAGGGCGAACTGGCATGGTCACGCGTCCGCTGGATCTGGAGGCGTCGCGGCGACTGGTGTCCTAGTTGGAGCCGTGTCGTGCTGGTTGAGTCCGCGGCGACGGCGGTTGGGGCGGGATGCCGGGCGAGCCAGCCGACCTGGTGTTCGGCTCCATGGGTCCTTAGCCCCCCCCCTTGACTTTTCACTCCGAGGCCTGTACGATGGAGTCGTGATGGGATTGAGGCGATTCGTATTCCCGTTCGTCCTTTGCGGAGTCGTCGCCAGTTCGCAAGCCGATGTCGTTTCCGAAGCGACTCACGGAAACGCCGGTCTTCGCGTGAAGATCGTCGGGGTGGACCAGGGTCAGGAGGTGTCCGGCACGAACGTCAACTTTACGGCTTGGCTAGAAGCGTTCATTCCGCAGAACCCGGTGGCACCCTTTTATCATGGAGTTTACGCCGAGGAGCTTCGAATCAAGATCGGCGAGACCGTCGTGTACCACGCGGTCCATCCCGCCCAGTCTGTGCCTCAAGTTCGTCCCGTCCGATTCGCGAGCACCCATTTTCAGAATGGTTCGACCGTCCCTGTCGAAGTCAAAGCGAAGTTGGCTTGCTTCATGTGGTCGGGCTATCCTCCGGTTCAGGTTGTTCAGCACCGCATTGAGGTGACCACGACCGCGAACTTGGTTTCCTACAACCAGAGCCTGTCCTTGGCGACCCATGAAGAGTATGTCGAGGGGGTCGGCTATGTGTTCAATGGCGCCCCAGCAGGCCTTAACTATTCGTTTTCAGCGTTGATGGGAGCGTTAGGCGCTAAGAACATTCTATCAGCAAACCAACATCTGACTATGCCCTCATCAGGACTCGTCAACGAGTTCAACGAGACCGAGCTTAGGTATGCTTTACGATCTGACACCGTGTTTATCGCGTTCACGCATGGAGAAGCCACGGGGATTCGAGCCTCGTACGACGACAGCAATTCGGACAACGGCGACGAGCACTTGACCTGGAGCGAGATATCAGCAGTACCTCGATTCGCCAACGTTCCCCGCAACCTAGTGCTCGCATATGCCTGCCACACTCTTACTGCAGGTGGCGCCCCGGTTGCTGCGTTCGGCGTCAATGCCACAAATCGAGCATACACAGGCTTTGCCGATCGCGTATACGCCGCGGCAGACGTTGCGAATGGAAACGATCTTGTGTTATTGTCCATGCACTCGGACTATGTCGTGACTCTACTTGCGGCAAAACATACTATTCAAGAGGCGCTGAGTATCGCTAACTCTGAGTATCCGCCACAATCGTCGATCAATGGAAAGCAATTTTACGACTTGCCCATGCAAATCGGGTCCGGGAGCGATGTCATGATGCGCCTATTCAATGTTTATGCTGAAGATTCGACGAAACTTGCCTTGTGGAGGAATCAATGGTACTGCTTGCCTTAACCTACCTTTCCGTTGCACTTCAAATTGGACCTGAAGCCGATGTTGATACTCGACTGGCGGCTCAGGCATATTTGCAAGAGTTAAGCATTGCCGGATTACTCCCCCAGACGCCAGTCGAATATGGGGGATCGCGGGCATTGCGCAACGGGCTGAGTCCGCAATTTGGCCGGAGTCATGTGTCCTTTGGCAATGAGGCGGTCTATTACGGGGTGGTCGTGGGAAGCACCAACCCGCGGCAAGTGACTTCGTTCAACCTCTTGTCGAATGGGTATGCGCACTTCGAGCCTGGGCCATTTGCCACGCCTGACTCAATAAAGGTTCTGAAGGTTGCTCGCCTCCTTCACCGGCTGTCCAATACCCTTGGCGAAGACGTCGCGATCCACCCGCTGCCGGACTTTCCCGATCGGGACGAGGTGCAAGTTGTCGTTTTTCGTAGGTTGCAAGGCGCAAACGTCGGCAACGGAGGAGTGCTGGTTCTGGATCGCCGGACCGGGTTTGTCAAGTTGTGGAATACCAGCCCAACCTACGCGCGCCCACCGGACCTCGCACCCAGGATCACCGTGCCCGAGGCGTTCCAAATCGTGGCGCAGGCGGTGTTCTCGCGCCCAGAATTGAAAGCCGCCGGGCGGATCTTGGCCTTGCCCGACGAAGACTATCCCAGCTATCGTCCGGTCGTCTGCCTTCCCGGGTCGAGGGGGACGCCGATCCCGGAACGCTACCAGGCGCTCAAGGAGCAGGGCCAGAGCATTTTGGCGTGGGAGTTGCCTCTCTTCGCGGCGACGCCGGAAGGCGGCGGCCGGAGCATGGGCAGCCACTGGGTCGGGCTGATCGACGCGATCACGGGAGAGGTGGTTTCCGTCGGCTACATGGCCTTGGGCGGCAAGCCTGAAGGCGTTCCCGCCAAGCCTCTGGACGTCCGTAACTTCGAGGCGGGGCGGGTGACGCTGAACGGCCGCTCGGCCAACGTGGAGGCTTTCTCGCTCGTTCCCAGCGCCCCGGGAGACCCGACGACCGCCAGGGCGAGGGTCCTGTACGTGGGTCCGAGGGTCGCCTTCTCCTGCGAGTGGGACGGCGCGGATCGGCTGAAGATCGGATCATCGGAGTTCACGGCGCCCCAAGCGCTCGCGGAGGCCCTCAGAAAGCTGGCCGGCTAACCTCGCCGGGGGCTTGCTCCGGACCGCCGTGCCTGCGGAGCGTCGCTCCGCCGAGCGATGGGCCGCGCCGAGCGGATCACGCGCGAACAGCCAACGGAATCTCGCCGCGCCGCGCGGGAGCAAGTTCGCCGAACGCCTGTCCGTCGCGAAGCTCGTCCACCCGGACGGAAGCGAACGTTCGCGCCAGCGAAGGCGAGCCGGCGAAGGAGACCTCGAACCCGTGCGGGGTCATCCCACGCATCGTCTCGCCCGGACCCCGCTTCGCCTCGACCAGCGCCTCGACCGTGCGGCCCAAGAAGCGGCGCAGGTACGTCTCGGGGCGAACCGTTTCGGTCAGCACGTGGCTCCGCCGCCGCTTCTCCTCGGGCGAAACTGGGTCGCCGAACGCATCGGCGGGCGTGCCGAAGCGCGGGCTGAACGGAAACACGTGAGCCTTGAGGTAGCCGACCTCCCGGCACACATGAACGCTCGAAGCAAACCGCTCATCGGTCTCCGTGGGGAAGCCCACCAGGATGTCGGTCGTGATCGCCAAATCCGGAACGCGACGTCGGGCTTCGGCGCACAGGTCCAGATAGTCCCGCTGCGAGTAGGGGCGGTTCATGTCGCGAAGCACCCCATCGTCCCCGCTTTGCAGGGGGATGTGCAGGTGCGGGACGACGACCCCCGATGCCAGCAACTCGAGCAGGCGCGGCGTCACCTGCCGCATCTCGATGCTGCTGATCCGCAGCCGGGCCTCGGGACAAGCCGCCGCGACGCGTCCGACAAGCTCTTCGAAGTCGGGGCCGCCACTGCCCGTGGCGGGGCCGTACGCGCCGATCAGCACCCCGGTGAGTACGAGTTCCAGGTGCCCCCGCTCGACCAGCCTTCTCGCTTCTTCGACCACCTCGCTGGCGGGGCGCGACTTGAGCCCCGGGCGCGTGAACGGGATCGAGCAGTACGAACAGAACACGTCGCACCCGTCCTGAACCTTGAGGGTCGCCCGCGTTCGGCCCACGGGTGGAGCGAGCGTTGGCCGCGCTTCGCGCGCCAGCCTCGCCTCGAGCTCGGGGAACCGGCGAAACAGGTGGCGCAAGGCTTCGAGCTTCTCGGGGTTGGGCACGAGCACGTCGGCCCCGTCGAACGTTTCGCCCTTGTTCAGGGTCATCTGCGCAGCGCAACCCGTCACAACCAGCTTGGCCGTCGGGTTGTCGCGCAGCGCCTTGCGCACGGTGTATCGGCTCTTCGCTTCGGCGACAGACGTCACGCTGCACGTGTTGACCACCACGACGTCGGCGGCTTGACCGAAGGGCACCACGGCAAACCCGGCGGCTTCGAACGACTCGAGGATCGCCTGGGTCTCGTACTGGTTGACCTTGCAGCCCAACGTGGTGAATGCGGCGGTCGGCACGGGGGAATTATGGACGCGCCATGGCGGCGGCGAGCCGCGACGCGGCTTCGACGTTCAGACGGTGCCCCGAACGCTGGCCGACGATGCTCAGCGTCCGCATCGGAACACCGGCCAAGTACAGGTCGCCCATCAGGTCGAGCAGCTTGTGCCTCGGCAACTCGTCTTCGAACCGCGCGGCGTTGACGCATCCCGAAGGACCGAGAACGAGCACGCTGGTCTCATCGAGGCCCTGGCCGAGACCCGCTTGCCGCGCCATCTCGACCTCGTGATGGAAGGCCGAGGTGCGCGCCGGGGCGATCTGCCCGCCGTAGCCGCCGACCATGTCCTCGGTCTCGAAGGCCTGTTCGTAGGGCCAATCGCGGTCGGATTGGAACTCGTAGCGGCCCCGCCCGGTGCCCAGCGCGATGCCGATGCTCGCGCCGCCTTCCTGAGCGAAAACTCGGGTGAAGAGGTCCGGCTTCTCCACCTCGGCCAACCCAGCCTTCGGCGCAGCGGTCAACGCGGTCCAGAAGGGCAAGGCGCTGCCGTCCATCGCGGGGAGTTCCGGCGCGGTCAGTTCGATCTCGGCGTCGGTGATCTCGCACGCGGCGAGCGCGCTCATCACGTGCTCGATGGTCGAAATGCCGCCAAGCCGCGTGCAACGGCGCGTATCCGAAACGTTGGCGGGGATGGCCTCGACCCGCTCCGACCCGCAACGGAACCAAATGCCGCTCTCTCCCGGATGGAACGTGGCGACGACGGGCACGCCCGAGTGCAGTCCGAGCCCTTCGAAAACGACGGCCTCGGCGAGGGTCTTGCGGTGAACGGTCATGAATTCGGCTCTCGCTTCTCGATGGCTTTTTCAAGCGCTTCGATGCGTTGCTTCAGCTCGGGGAGTTTGGGGACCAGCGAGAAGGCTCGCACGGCGTCCTTGAACGGGCGGGCGGGCGTCCCAAAGTAGGCGCCGGGTTCCAAGATGTCGCGTTCGACGCCCGAACGACCGCCGAGCTGAACGCGGTCGCCGATCGTTACGCCGTGGGTCACCCCGACTTGGCCGCCAAGGACCACATGCTCGCCGAGCGTCACGCTGCCCGAAAGTCCGACTTGGCCGACGACGATGGAATGGGCTCCTATCGAGCAGTTGTGCGCGATTTGGACCAGGTTGTCCACCTTGACATCGTTGCCGATGCGCGTTTCGCCGGCCGTGGCGCGATCAATCGTGGTCAGGGCACCGATCTCGACGTCCTCGCCGATGGCCACGCCGCCGACCTGCGGCACCTTCTGGTGCTTCTCGCCGTTCCACGCGTAGCCGAATCCGTCCGCGCCGAGCACGGTTCCGCTGTGCACGACGCTCCGGTCGCCCATGGTCACGTCGCGGTACAGGACGGCATGCGGGTAGACGACCACGTCTTGGCCCAACACGCAATCCTCGCCGATGTATGCGTGGGCATAGACGCGCGACCCCGCCCCGATCTTCGCGCCCGCTTCGACGACGGCGTAGGGCCCGATCTTCGCCGATTCGTGAACCTCGGCCGTTTCGGCGACGACGGCAGTGGGGTGGATGCCGCCGGCGATGGGCAGCGCCTTCTGCGAGAGGTGCAGCAGGAGCGCGAACGCTTCGCGTGGCTTCGCCACCCGGATGCTGGGCAAGGTTGTCTCGCGCAAACCCGTGCCGATGAGGACTGCACCTACCCCGTTGGCCTCGGCCTTGGCCAAGAACGCTTCCTTCTCGGCGAACGCGATGCCGTGGGGGTCGTTCGAGGCCGCCGTGACGGGGCGGTTCAGGACCAGGTCGGCGGGGCCGTCCAACACCCCGCCCACCCATTCGGCGATCTGGCCCAGAGTCCAAGGGGCGGGGTGCGGGGTCATTGGGTTAGGAGACGATTCCCTCGGGGAACCACAGCGCGAGTTCGTTCGCGGCGGCTTCGGGGTCGCTGGACGAGTGGGTCAGGTTGTCGTCAATGCTGAGCGCGAAATCGCCTCGGACCGAACCGGGGGTGGCTTCGATCGGGTTCGTGGCGCCCATCATCGTGCGGATGGCCTTGACCGCGTTCGGCCCTTGGATGGCCATCGCGACCACCGGGCCGCTGCAAAGGTACTTGACGACGTCCTCGAAGAAGCCTTTGCCTTGGTGCTCGGCGTAGTGGGCTTCGACCAGTTCGCGCGGGGCGCGCATCAGTTTGAGTCCGACGACGTTCAGCCCGCGCTGCTCGATGCGGCGCGTGATCTCCCCGATCAGGTTGCGCTTCACGCCGCCGGGCTTGATGAGGACAAGGGTGGTTTCACTCATGGTTCGAGGTCCGAGGATACCAGCCGAGGCCCTGTCCATCCGGGACGCGGAACCCCCAGTAGCCCCGCCGTCTCGGCGGTTGAAGTGTGGGACCGTGCGACCGCTTCGCTCAGACCCCGGACTGGCCGAATGCGGCGCGAAGCACCAAGAAATCGGAGACGCCCACCGAACCGTTGCCGTCCAAGTCGGCGTTCGCGTTCCAGTTGCCGCTGGACGAAGTGCTTCCAAAGGCGGCTCGCAAGGCAAGGAAGTCGCTCACGTTCACCGTGTTGTCGCCGTTCACGTCCCCGTTCCGAAGCGTGAGCGCCAGACCCGAGACTCCCGAGGTCCCGATGACCACGTTGCTCAACCGTTCGCGCAGCCAGTGCGACGCCTTGCACGCCACGTCGTAGGTCCCCGAGAGCGTCGAGGGGAACGAGAACGCGCCCGCCGCTCCGAGCGTCGCGTTGAACGTGGCGACCACCGTCGAGGTGCCCGGGGTGCGCAACTGAAACTCCACCGGCGTCCCGCTCACCGTGCCCGAGAACGAACCCAACGTGATGTTGCCCGAAACCGGGAACGTCGCGGGAAGCAGTTGACCCAAGCGGGCCGTGGTGTTGAACGAGGTCCACGTGCCGGCGTC
>JACFNW010000115.1:0-3037 GCA_019454665.1 Fimbriimonadaceae bacterium
CTACCGCGTCGGGGCGGGAACCCAATGGTCGGCGTGGCAGGAGTTCACCACCGCCGCAGACCGCCACGAGCCCTTCAGCTTCATCTACTTCGGCGACGCTCAGAACGACCTCAAGATGCACTGGTCGCGCGTGATCCGGCGCGCGTTCCGCGACGCCCCGACGGCCCGCTTCTATCTGCACGCGGGCGATCTGATCAACCGCGCCGATGCCGACCTGGAATGGGCCGAGTGGCACGAGGCGGGCGGCTGGACGAACGGTTCCATCCCGAGCGTGCCGACCCCCGGGAACCACGAATACACGTCCGGCCGGCTTTCGAAGAACTGGCGGCCGCAGTTCACCCTGCCTCAGAACGGCGTGCCGGGGCTGGAAGAGACGTGCTACACGGTGGACTACCAGGGCGTGCGCCTGATCTCGCTCGATTCCAACCGTATGCACGCCGAGCAGGCGATCTGGCTCGACCGGGTCCTTTCGGACAACCCGAACCCGTGGACCATCGTCACGTTCCACCACCCCGTGTTCTCCACGGCGAAGGGACGCGACAACAAGACGTGGCGCGAGACCATTCAACCCATTCTCGACCGGCATCGCGTGGACCTGGTCTTGCAGGGCCACGACCACGCCTACGGCCGCTCGAATCTGGTGGTCGGCGCGAACCACCGCACCCCGGCGGGAACGGTGTACGTTGTAAGCGTTTCGGGACCGAAGATGTACAACCTGGAGCCGCAGGACTGGATGGCCCGTGCCGCCGAAGACACCCAGCTTTATCAGATCATCCGGGTCGAGGGCAACGTGTTGCGCTATGAAGCCCGGACGGCGATCGGCACGCTTTACGACAGCTTCCGACTCACCAAGCGGCGCGGCAAGCCCAACCGGCTGGACAACCTGATCCCCGCGACGCCCGAGCATCGTCGCCCGCCCGCCCGTGCAGGCGGTGGCACGTCGGCGGTTTGGCTGCTGGGCATCGCGGCACTCGGCGGCTTGGTCCTTGCCAGGCGAAGCGCGAGCTAGGCCCGGGCCCCGTCCGAGCTACCACGAACGGGAGGCCCACAACCTCTCGAATTCGGCGATCATGGCTTCCATCGCGTCGAAGCCGCCTTGCCAGAACTCCGGCGAGGCGAGGTCTACTCCCACGGTCGCCATCAGTTCCTTGGGAGTCAGCGAGCCGCCCAAGCGCAGGAGTTCCACGTACTTCTGTTCGAACTCGGGGCCCTCGGTCTTGGCGCGTTGGTACAGCGAGAGCGTCAGCAACTCGCCGAACGCGTATGCGTACACGTAGAACGGCGCGAAGAAGAAGTGCCCCACGTAGCTCCACCACCGGCGGTGCTGCTCTTCGAGGATCAGACTGTCGCCGAACATGGCCTGCAACTGCTCCTGCCAATAGTCGCCGAACTGGTCGGGCGTGAGTTCGCCCTCCTCGCGCCGATGGCGGTGGCACTGCTGCTCGAACTGGTACATCGCCGCCTGCCGGAACACCGAAGCGAACATGCCCTCGATCTTCTCGGCGTAGAGCGCGAGTTTGTCCTTGGGGCTGGCGTCGGCCACGAGCTTCTCGAACACCAGCATCTCGCCAAAGATGCTCGCCAGTTCGGCCAGCGGGAGCGACCCGTGGAAGTTGAGCAACGTCTGCGCCCGGCTCAGCGAACCGTGGACCCCGTGGCCGAGTTCGTGGGCCAACGTGCCGACGTCCTGCATCTTGTTCAGGTAGGTCATGAAAACGACGGGGTGGGTGTCGGGCGTGTTGTAGCTGCAATAGGCGCCGCCCAGCTTGCCTTTCTTCGGCGCGGCGTCGATCCAGTTGTTGTCGAAGAACTCGGCGGCGCGCCGTCCGAGCTCCTGCGAGAACTCGCCGAACGCCTCCAGCACCATCGCCTTCGCACGGTCGTACGGGACCTCGGCTTCGGCTTCGAAGAGCGGCGCGTAGCGGTCCACGTGCGTGAGTTGCGGCAGACCAAGAATCTCCCGCTTGACGCGGTAGTAGCGCGCGCACAGGCCGTAATTGGCCCGGCACTGCTTCACGACCAGGTCCACCACTTCGGGATCGAGTTCGTTGGCCAAGTGGCGGGAGTGCTCGGGGAAGGGGTGCTTGCGCAGCCGGTCGCCTACGGCTTTGTCCTGCAACAGCGTGTTGTACGCGAACACGATCACGCGCTCCAATTCGGCGAGCCCGTTCGAAAGCGAGTCCGCCGCCGCCTGTCGCACCGCTCGATCGGCATCGCGCAGCAGGGTCAGCACTTCCTGCTCGGTCTTCTCCTCGGTCTCGCCCGTGGCGGGGTTGACGAACTTGAAGACGTGGTTGGCCGTGAGTTCTTCGAACAGGCGCACCCAGGCGCGGCAGCCCGTGTTGGCCGTCTCTTCCAGGATGACCTCCTCGGGCTCGCTCAGGCTGTAGGGGCTGGCGATGCGCGTGTTCTGCACGAAGTGCCGGTAGTTGGCGAGCCGATCGTCCGCGAGGCACCGTTCGATGGTCTCGGCGGCTGCCTTCTGAAGTTCGAGTTCGAAGAACAGCAGGGTCACACGGGCCTCGGTGGAGCGCTCCATCTGCTTCTGCAGGAACGCGCCGTAGGCGGGGTCTTCGGAGTTCGTGCTGAACACGAGGTTGGCGTAGCCGCTTGGCTTGTGCATCTCCTGCACGATCCCCTCGTATTCGGTCAGCGCGGCGAGCAGGGTCGCGGCGTCGAGGTCGGCCGAGGCGATCTTGCCCTTGTAAGCTGCGGCGAAGGCGGTGGCTCGTTCGCCCACCTCGCGCCAGGTGGCTTCGATCTTGGGGTCGTCGAGGCCGGAGAACAGGGCGGATAAGTCCCACTTGACTTCGTTGGCGGTGGCGGGTGCGGCGGACATGCGGAGGATTCTAGCCTAGCCGACCGATGATCCATGGGACGAAACGCCGGAACTTCGCGCACGCGTGGAGCGTTCGGGGTACTGTCGGAGACGGAAGTCTCCCTAGGAGTATTTCGCGAATGAAGACATTGATCCTGTTTGCGCTGGCGGCCTGTACCGCCCTCGTCGTGGCCCAAGCCCCCGCCAAGAGTGACTGTT
>JACFNW010000115.1:3137-6923 GCA_019454665.1 Fimbriimonadaceae bacterium
GCGAGTCCAAGAAGGTCGTCGCCCAGGTCGAGAAGGCCAAGAGCGAGTGCTGCGAGTCCAAGAAGGTCGTCGCCCAGGTCGAGAAGGCCAAGAGCGAGTGCTGCGACTCCAAGGCGAATCCGCTCAAGATCTACAACACCAAGGAAGAGGAAGCCTTCTTCGCCGAGGCCCGACGCATGGAGCTCGGCGGCAAGGACGAGTGCTGCAAGTCCACCGAAGCCAAGGTCCTCGCCAAGGGCGCCCCGGGCTGCTGCAACGCCCCCGGCGAGCAGGCCAAGTTCATGGTGAAGGTCGGCAAGGAGACCAAGTACTTCGGTTGCGAAGGTTCGGCCGGCAAGTTCGTCGCCGAAGCCAAGACCAAGGGCCTGAAGCCTGGCAAGGTGCAGAAGGTCGCTGGCAAAGTCGCCATCAAGTAAGCCGCCCCGATTTCGGGACCTGAGTTACGAACCCTGCGAGCCCATCGGCTCGCGGGGTTCGTCGTTTTAGGGGCCTGGTGCGCCGACGCGCCTTGCCGAACGCCCCGCACATCCGGCGGATGGCCTAGAGCGGCTCGGCGCAACCCGAAGCCGCGCTGTTGCGCCCGGCTTCCACGATGCGCACGGCGTCTGCCGAGACCACGGGGTGCAGCATGCCCTCCGGTTCGCCACCTGTTGCAAGCAGCGTCGCGAAGTATGCCGCTGGCGATCGAACGTCCAGATCGGGTGCTTCAACCACCTCGACCTCGCGCCCCGCGCGGTAGATGCGCAGCGTGTTGCCGTAGACCCCGATCGTGCCGTCGCGCCCGTGGACGACCGGGTTGGCGCTCTCGTCGAACCCGTAGGTGGCCCACGTGCCTTCGAGTTCGGCCGTCATCTTGGGGTAGCGGGCCAGAAGGATCGCGTGATCGTCGGGCAGGTCGTAGGACTTGGTGAAGTTGTCGCGCACGCCGAACACGCTCGACGGCATGCCGAACAGCCATCTGCTGAGCACGGCCCCGTACCCGCAGAAATCGGCCAATGCGCCGCCGCCGTTGCGCTCCTCGTCGTAGAGCCAACCCACGAACCACTCGTCGCAGCCGATCTCTTTGGGTCCGTGGTGCCCGTTGCGGAAGCGGAAGTGAAAGACCGGGCCGATGACTCCCGAATCCAACTGGCGCTTGAGTTCGTGGACCCACGGCGACCAGCAGAACGGCCAGTTGATCATGAGGAGCTTGCCCGAGGCGCGCTGGGCTTCGAGCATCCGCTCGGCGTCGGCCACGTTGGCGGCCATGGCCTTCTCCACGAGGCATGGGATGCCTTTGCCAAGGGCTGTCACGGCGATCTCGGCGGATTCGCGGTTGTCGCTGGTGACGACGAGGGCATCGAGCGTCTCCTTGTCCAGCATCTCGCGCCAGTCGGTGTAGGTTCGGGCAAACCGGTCCTTGGCGCGTTCGAGCAGGGGAGTGTTGTCGGCGACGGCGGTGAGTTCCGCCCCCTCGACCTTGGCCCACGAGTCAATCAGGCCCCAAACGTGGCCGTGAATGAGTCCGGCGACACCGACGCGGAGTGAGTTCATCGGCCTTCCGGTTCCACATGCGCCCGCTCGCTCCTGCTGTGGTCCCAAGTATCGCATATCGCGAATCGCGATATGCGATATAATGGTCGCATGATTGGCTCCGTCGACCTCCTGGTCCTGCTCAAAGTGTGTTCAAAGGGTGACTCCCCCTGGGATCAGGCTCAGATCGCGTGGGATTTGTTCGTCAGCCAAAGCACCGTGAGCATGTCCTTGCGCCGTGCTGCCGAAGTGCGACTCTATAGCCCGTCGCTGCGCCGCGTGAATGCAACCGGGCTGCAGGAGGCGTTGATCCACGGGGCCAAGTATTTCCTGGCACCGATCCGCGGAGGAATCACTGTCGGCATGCCGACTTGCTGGGCCGTCTCTCCGTTCAAGGGTCGGATCGTGCCCTCAGACGAACTCCCCCCTGTATGGCCCGATCCGGAAGGTACCGTGAGAGGTCTCTCGTTTGAGCCTCTCTACCGGACGGCTCCGAAAGCTGCGGCCCTGGATGCGGGGTTCTACGAACTTCTTGCCATCGTCGACGTGCTTCGCGATGGCCGCCCCCGCGAAGTCGCCATGGCCAAGGACGAGTTGGCAAAGAGACTGTGTGTCCGATGAGCCCGCATACTCCTTCGGTAGAGATGGTCACGTTGGCGGCAGAGAAGCTGGGTGACCTCTGTTCGCGAGTCGTCTTCTTGGGAGGCGCGGTCGTTGACTTGCTCGTCACCGAATCAGTTGCTTCCCCGGCCCGACCCACTGACGACGTGGACGTCGTAGTTGAGGTTGCAGGCTACATCGGCTACCATGAACTGGAATCCGAACTGCGTGCGCGCGGCTTTGGGAACGTCATCGAAGGGCCCATCTGTCGCTTTCGCCACGGTGGTCTGATCTTGGACGCAATGCCCACGGACGCCAACGTCTTCGGCTTCGGAAACCGTTGGTATGCCCACGCTTTGGAGAGTGCCGTCCCCTACGAGCTCCCCACGGGAAGATACATCCGCCTGATTGCCGCACCGTGCTTTTTGGCAACGAAGCTCGACGCCTTTGACTCTCCAGACAGAGAAGGACATGGCGACATGGTGGCCAGCAAGGACTTCGAGGACATCGTTCGCGTTCTCAACGGGCGAGGAGCCATAGCCTCCGAGGTTCGTGGATCCAGCGATCACCTGCGAGTTTGGTTGGAGGAGCAGTTTCGGACCCTTGCACTGGATCCTCGGCTCCCAGATGGCCTTGTCGCTCACCTAGACACCGATTGGGCGAGCCAAGCCCGCGTATCGCTCGTCCTTGGTCGCATACGCAAGCTAGCAGGATTGGGAGACGCCTAGCGACCTAGATCGAACGCCTCAATCAGCGCTGGCGGGGCTTTGCAGCGCCATGCTTCAATCAGCAACTCCTCGATCTGCTCCGGGGTTGCGTCGTCGAGCCGGGCCAACACCGCAGGGAAGCCGTCGTAGTGCGGCTCGGTGAACAGGAACCCCGGTTCGGAGGCAAGCAGCAAGTCCTTGGCCTCCAGGTTGGGCACGCTGATCGCAAGCACACGGTCGTTGATGACCTTGGGCCGCTTCGGGTGGACGCGTTCGGCCCACGTCCAAGCGAACCCTTTGGCTTTGCCCTTGACCATCACCGAGAACCCGAAACGCCCCACGCCCTCAATCGAACCCGGCAGACGGGAACAGATGGCCCGGATGTCGTCGTGCGTGGTCATGACCGACCCAGCTTATCCCTTGCGGCGAACGACCAGCACCGAGCAAGGCGCTTCGGTGGCGACTTCGTAGCTGACGCTGCCGATGAAGAACCGCTCCAGCGCTCCGTGGCGGGTGGCGCCGATCACCAGCAGGTCGGCAGCTTCTTTCTCGGCCACGCCGATCAGGCCATGGGCGGGGCGCGCCAAGACCGCTCGCCCCACAACGGTGTCGGCGACACGGCGCAGAGTGTCCTCTGCGCCGCTCACCAGGTTCTTGGCCCGCATCTCGTCCTCGTCGTAGGTGTCGCGGAACATCGAGGGCTCGATCCCGGTGGGCGTCACGATCAAGGGGTGGACGCAAACAGGGACGACCTTGCCAAACGCCTTGTCGGGCGCACTGCTGATGGTTTGTACCGCGTTGATCGAGCCTGCGGAGCCATCTACGGCCACGAGCACGTCGAGTCTTGACTTGGACTCCAAGCGCTCAATGGCCTGCTCGGGGGTCTGGTCGTGTCCGCACCGAGCGATGAGCAGGCTGACCGGGCTGTGGCTGAGCAACTTCCGGGCCACGCTGCCGAGCAGAAAGC
>JACFNW010000116.1:0-4876 GCA_019454665.1 Fimbriimonadaceae bacterium
GAAGACGCTGACCGTCGAAGACGTCGAAAACAAGGCCAGCCAAATCCTCGGGTGCAAGGCTCGGGCCGTGCGCGATTCCGCCGCCGAGTTGGCGTTCGACCTCGACTACTTGGACGACTTTCGCTATGCGGAGCGCATCGTGCAGGGCCATCCATGATCGTGCCACCGCCCAGCCCTTACGCCGGATCGCGCCTCTCGGTGTGGATCCACTTCGCGTTGAGTTCATTCTGGTTCGGGACCAACTTCCTTTGGGGCGCGCTGCTGGTCGTCGTGATCCCGGCGGAAGTCCCTCGGCTGGCACCCGGCGGCCACGCGATGATCACGGGCCTGTTGGTGGGTGCCGGCGCGGTCGTGCCGATGATCGTGCCCTTGATCGCCGGCCCGCTGAGCGACCGGTGCACGTCCCGGTGGGGAAGGAGAAAGCCCTACATCGTGGGCGGCGTCGCGGTGAATCTGCTGGGATTGGCGTTGATGGCGTGGGCGTCTCAAGTCCACCATCTGACGGCGTTCGCGATCGCCTACCTGGTCGTTCAATTGGGGAACAACGTGGCGACGGGGCCGTACAGCGGGATCATCCCCGACTTGGTGCCCGACGACCAGCGCGGCGTGGCCAGCGGGTGGATGGGCGTCATGTCCCAGTTCGGCACGCTTTGCGGTGGGGTGGCGTCGGGCTTGCTGTTCGATGCCCGCCAGTTCATGCTCGCTTATGCGGTCCTTGGCATCGCCCTGGCTCTCACGGGGGTGGCGACGATCTTCGGGCTCAAAGAGACGCCTTTGCTCGGGCCGGTGCCGCGGCTGGACGTGCGCTCCTACATCCGGAGTCTGTGGATAGACCCCCGCAAGCACCCCGACTTCTTCTGGGTGTGGGTCACGCGGGCGTTGGTCATGTTGGGTTTCTACGCGCCGTTGCCCTTCCTTCAGAACTACCTGCGCGACGTCGTCCATGTGGCGGACCCCGCCGCCGAGGTGCCCAAGGTGATGGCCGTGATCCTGCTGTTCAGCTCGCTCACGGGCGTTTGGGGCGGCGCGATTTCGGAGCGCGTCGGTCGAAAGCCCGTGATCTACGTGGCGAACGGGTTGATCGCGGTGATGGCGTTCGCGTTCCCATTCTGCCGCTCGCTGGAGCACGTGTTGCTGGTGGGCGTGGTGTTCGGCTTGGCGTACGGCGCGTACATCAGCGTGGATTGGGCCTTGGGCACCGATGTGCTGCCCAACAAGCACGATGCGGCCAAGGACATGGCGATTTGGCACATCTCGATGACCGCGCCGCAAACGGTCGGCGCGCCGCTCGCCGGCTTTATCTTGACGTCGTTCGGCTACGCCGTCGCGTCGGCGTCGGGCGGGGAGAACGTCGAGGTCTATTCCTGGAACGGATACGCCTCGCTCTTCGCGTTCGCCGGCGTTTGCTTCCTCTTGGGGGCGGTCCTGCTCCGCAACGTGCGCGGCGCCCGGTGATTCGGCGGGTATGGTTGCGCGTATGATGGGCGAGGCTTCGATGGACGACCTCTACAGTCTTTGGGATTACGACGACCCTCTGGCGAGCGCCGAGCGGTTCGCCCTGTACGCGGGTTCCGCCACGGACGAGGCCGCGCGTCAGGAGGCGCGGACCCAGTTGGCCCGCGCGCTGGGCCTTGCGGGGCGATACGACGAAGCGCGCGAGGTGGCGCAATCGGCCCTGGACGCCGCCCCCGGCCCCCGGGTTCGCGCCGCCGCAAGGCTCGAACTGGGCCGCATCGCACGATCCTCGGGCGATGCCTCGAAGGGTCTGCCCGATTTCACCGAAGCGTTCAACGTTGCGGCGTCGGCAGGGGAAGACGACATCGCCGCCGACGCGGCCCACATGCTGGCGATCGTCGCTCCGGAGGCGGAAGCCATCCAGTGGGGTCTGCGCGGCATTCGCTTGGCCGAACAGAGCGGCATGGCGCGCGCCAAGGCCATGCTGGGACCTTTGCACAACAACCTGGGCTGGACCTACTTCGAGCGGGGCGAGCATCAGGCCGCCTTGGCACAGTTCGCCCGCGCCCAGATCGTGCGCGAACAGCACGGCTCGCCCCGGTCGCTCCACATCGCCAAGTGGTGCGTGGCCCGGACGCTGCGCGCCCTGAACCGGTTGGACGAAGCGCTGGCGATCCTCAACGCCTTGGCGGCGACGGAGTTAGGCGAAGCCGACGGTTTCGTCCACGAGGAACTCGGCGAGTGCCTGTTGGCGCAAACGAAGGACGACGAGGCCCAGCCGCACTTCCAAAAGGCATGGGCGTTGCTCGGCGAACCTGGCGACCTCGACCACGAGCCCGCGAGAAAGGAGCGGCTGAGGTCGCTCGCAGGCGCTTCCTGACATTTTTCAAAAAAAGTCCGAAAGCCCCTTGCCAAACCGGGCACGGTCTGCTATAGTTTCTTACGAGACGTCTCCGCCCGTAAGAGGCGCGGCACCGAAAGGTGACCGAGTGGACGCTCAGGAAGGAAGACAGGAATGAAGCGACTTGCCCTTTTGGCGTGCGCCCTCGGCGCGACTCTCCCCTCGGCCGCCCAGACTCTTTGGGACAACGGTCCTTTGCAGACTGGAACGCTTTCCGGCAACAACGTCAGCATGGCGGAATCCACTGGCACGGCCGCTGGCGGCGCGACAAACAGCCTTCTTGGCACCGCGGCGCGCAACGAAGCCGTTTCCGGCTCCAACCCGCAACATATCGCCGACGATTTCACCGTGCCCGTGGGCATGATCTGGAACATCACGAACTTCCGGTTCTTCGGGTACCAGACGAGCAGCGGCACGACCTCGACGCTCACCGGCGTCTACTTCAAGATTTGGTCCTCGCAGCCCGGCGACCCCGATGATGCGGCCATGTTCGGCGACTTCGCCACGAACCGCATGACCAGCACGTCGTTCACGGGCATCTATCGCATCGCCAGCGGTGGCGCGTTCACCAACAACCGGCCCATCATGCAGGTCGACGCCGCCCAGGGCACCCCCGTGGTCCTCACCGAAGGCACCTACTGGATCAGCTGGGCCTTTACGGGCAGCACGGCGCTCACCGGCCCCTGGATGCCCCCGGTCACGCCGTCCAACCAGAGCGTCGCGAACGCGATGGTTTCGGCCAACTTCGGCTCGTTCGTCCAGTTCCAGAGTTCGATCACGAACAACGGCACGGCCACGGGCTCCTTCCTCAACTACGAGGCACCGTTCGTGCTGGAAGGCACTGCGGTTCCCGAGCCTGGCACCATGATCGCCCTCGGCGCTGGCGCGCTCGGCCTTCTGGCCCGCCGCCGACGCAACACAGCTTAATCGTCCTGTTCACTTCCTGAACACCTACTCCATACATGTCTGAGAAGAGTTTCGGGATGGATTTGAGAGAGTCCATCCCAATCTTTTTTCTGAACTCCTCGGATCGCGCGCCAGATAAGCTGGCGCAATGCTCTCTCTCCTATGCGCCGCTGTTCTGGCTCCCTCGCCGCGCAACCTCTCCGATTTCGGCGTCTCCGCCGCCAACTCCGCTTCCGAGAATGCGGCGAAGCTGCAAGCCGCCATTGATTGGGCGGCCCCTCGCGGCCAAGCCCTCTACCTCGAACCTTCCGACAAGCCCTACGAAGTGGATGGGGGCATCGTCCTCAAAGCCAACGTCTCGCTGCTCGGCCCGCACGGGCCGGTGGGACGGGGAACGGTCAACCCGGGCGGACGCCACCCCGTCGGCTCGGTGTTCGCCATCCGCGACCGCGAGCGGCCGTTCCTGACCGTCGAATCCGCCACGCAGGTGCGCGGCCTCCAGTTCTGGTACCCCGAGCAAACCCTCGACGACCCCGCCAAGGTGATCGCCTATCCGCCCACCATCATAGCCTCGCAAACGGTGCCCGCCCAAGGTGTGACGCTTTCGTGCCTGACGTTCTACGGCGAGTTCTTCGCGATGGATTTCCGCGCGGGAGGGCCGCCATGCGAGCAGATCCTCGTCGAACACTGCTACGGCTACCCGCTGGGCGGCACGTTCGTGGCGATCGCCAAGTGCTACGACATCCCGCGCATCCTCCACACCCACGTCAATCCCGCCAACATGAGGAACTTCAAGGGCGGATTCTCCAAGTCGGTGGTGGATTCGGTGGTCGCGCGCGGGACGTTCGCGTTCGCCATCGAGGCCACCGACAACGCCGTTCTGATGGACGTGTTCACGTTCGGCACGTTCGGCGGCGCATGGCTCGGCCCCGCGACCTATGGGCAACTGACGGGCTTCAACTTCGATTGCGTCACGGTGGGCATCCACAAGTCGGGCGACAACGCGTTCAACCGCAATTGGCAAGTGTCCCAAGGCTCGATCATCGCCAACACGGGCCGATCGGTGGACGAGGTGCATCCGTTCATCGTCGAAGGCAAGGGGCACCTCGCGGTTTCAAACGTGGAGGCGTTCTCTGGGCCGAACGGAGCCCTGACCACGCTGGACAAGAGCCGCGACTTCATGCTGATCCGGGGCACCGACCCCCTGACGGTTTCGCTGTTCGGTT
Organism: Fimbriimonadaceae bacterium; assembly: GCA_019454665.1. Lineage (GTDB taxonomy): Bacteria > Armatimonadota > Fimbriimonadia > Fimbriimonadales > Fimbriimonadaceae > UBA2387. The sequence continues at coordinate 4,489 of JACFNW010000116.1, forward strand.
GCCGTATGCGCAACTACACGGCCGAGTCGCCGCTGACCCTCGAGAACTCCAAAGCCGTCGTCCGCGCCATCGGATGTTTCGACAAGGACGAGAGGCTGTTCGAGCGATGAAGGTGCGGGTCCACGATTGGCGCGTCAGCGTGTGCAGTCTCCCGCCGGATTGGAGTGGGAGGCTCGGCGGCCCGTTCTGCGCCACCATCCGCACGCCTGGCGAGACCACGGTGATCGTCGCCGAAGGAAGCGAGCCTGCCGATGCCCAGGTGGAGCCGGGCTGGACGGCGTTGGAGATCGAGGGACCGATCCCCTTCGACCAGGTGGGCGTGCTGCTTCGGCTGCTTGCGCCGCTCGCCGAGGCGGGAGTGCCCATCTTCGCCGTTTCGACCTACGCT
>JACFNW010000116.1:4886-6886 GCA_019454665.1 Fimbriimonadaceae bacterium
ACGCTTCCGACGTGGTATTGATGAAGCGCGCCGATTCGAGCCTCGCGTTGGAGGCGTTGGCGTCGGCGGGCTTGGAGATTCGAGCGGATGGGTGAGACGATCCGTAAGCGGAAGCGATAGAATCAGGACATGATCGTCCCTCTCAAAGCTCTTCTGGGCGTCGTGATCGGCGGCGCGGCCGGGGTCGGCTGGGTCGCTTTGATGCAGCGCACGAACCCTGGGTGACCGAGTTGCCAATATCCGGCGGCGCCGGTGATTGTTCTCGCGGTGATCGGAGGCCTGTTGGCTTCTGGCGGTTTGCGCTAGATCAACCCTTGTCAAAAGTGAACTTTGCCTGTATAGTGGTGGCAGAGGTCCTCCACCACACATGGCACCCAACGATCCATGCCGCAAGCCGCCGTTACGACTCTCCCTCATCCTCGCGTGCGTCTGGATGGCCGCGTCGTTTGCCCAGGGGCAAACCTTCTTCCGGCTCGTTCGAACGGAGGTGGTGAAACATCCCGCCGGCGAGTCGCCCCAAACGTCGGTCATGGAAGGCGGCATGAAGTCGCTCGCTCTCGCCACGACCCTCCCGGGTTTCACGTCGAGGGGCAACCTGACCGTGACCATCCCGGACCGCATCGCAAACGATCAAGAGTCGTTCACGATCACGGCGCGCCTCGAAGGTTCTTGGAACCTGAAGGCCGACAACCCCAACATCAACGTCGGCCTGAATCTGATGGGCGTACCAAAGACGATGGGCAAGGGCGATCCTGGGCCGTGGCTCAAGGCGGGCGACCATACGCTCAGCGTGGACGTCACCGTGCAAGCCAACCTGGCGTCTGGGTTCGGCGTACGCAAGTGGAGCGAGAACGGCAAGAACCTCCGAAGCTTCACGCTCGGAGGTCACACGGGCGTCGGCCAGGCCCTTTCCGGGTTCAATCTGACCTACGTTTACGAGGAAACCAAGAGCGGACCCTCGATCCAGCTGGGCACCGTCACCGTGGTGGAGGTCGTCGGCGAGGCCGAGGTTTCGCCGGGAGGGGACGACTCGCAGGCCAAGCGGCTCAAGGTGAACGATCGGGTGAACGAGTGGGACCGTCTGGTGACCGGGATGGATTCCAGGGTCAAGCTGCGCTTCCCGGACGGCACGATCGTGGACGTCGGCGAGCTCACGGACATGAAGGTCGCGTGCTACATTGATGCGGGCAACGCCGTGCAAACCCGCCTGTGGCTGCGTGGCGGCGAGGTGTCGGCCTCGGTCAACAAGTCCTCCGAAAGGCCGTCGAGCTTCGAAGTCAAGACCCCGACGGCGGTGTGCGGGGTTCGGGGAACCCGGTTCACCACGCGCCACAACAAGCTCTCGGGCATGACGACCGTCGCGGTCGCGGAAGGTGCGGTGTCGGTGGCAGGGGTGAATCCCTCCCTGCGGGAGATTGCGCTGGGCGCGGGGCAAAGCGTGGATGTGTCGGTTGAAAGGATCAGCGCCGTCCGGAGGTCGTCGGCTGGCTGAGCGACCTGGCACCGGGTACGCGAGCGAATGTCCTCGGATTCCTCGTCGTCGGAGTGATCCTAGAGATCAAGCGCGTAGCGCAAGGCCTCTTGATGCGCAGGAGCGAATCGGCCGGAACGCGGCCAAGCGGGCGATCCAGCCGAGCCCTCGCCAACGAGCCTATGCCTTGCACATTGGCTACCGACACTTCCCGCAAAAAGGACAGTCGCGGGAGAACCACCTCGTAAGGACTCTCCCTGTTCTGAGTCGTCAACGGTACGTAGACGACCAAGTCTCGCGGAGGCGCCTCGTCCGAACGAGAGACGATCACCACGGGGCGAGTTTTTGGCGGCCAGGCCCAGGTCTGCCAGCCAGACTTCCCCAAGCTCAGGCCTCGTCGATGGCATTCAGCACTTCCTGCTCGGCTCTCCTCGATCGCGCCAAATCAAGGACGTCCTCATCCGCACGACGGATTGAAATGCGCCGAAAAACGTAGACACTCATCGGCCCTGGTCACCGGCACGGGCCT
>JACFNW010000117.1:0-5514 GCA_019454665.1 Fimbriimonadaceae bacterium
CAGTCAGAACTCTCGCCCCGTTACGACGCCTCCCTCGTCGAATCGAAGTGGTATCAGGCTTGGGAAGAAGCCGGTCTCTTTCAGCCGCAGCCCGAAGCGGGCAAGCCGATCTTCAGCGTCACGATCCCGCCGCCCAACATCACGGGTTCGCTGCACATGGGTCACGCCCTCTGCTACCCCATCCAAGACCTGCTGGGCCGCTACAAGCGGCTGCGAGGGTTCAACGTCCTCATCTTGCCGGGCCAAGACCACGCCGGCATCGCGACGCAGGGCGTCGTGACGAAGCAGCTGAAGAAGGAGGGTCTTTCGCCCGCGCAGATGGGACGCGAGAAGTTCGTCGAGCGTGTCTGGGAGTGGCGCAAAGAGAGCGGCGACACGATCCTGCACCAGTTCCGCTCGCTGGGGTGCGCGTTCGATTGGTCGCGCAGCAGGTTCACGCTGGACGACGCCTACGCCAAGGCCGTGCTCAAGGTCTTCGTGGATTGGTTCGATCAGGGTCTGATCTATCGCGGAAAGCGGGTGGTCAACTGGGACCCTGCCCTCAGAACCAGCGTGTCGGACATCGAGGTCGAGCGGCGCAACATCCGGGGCAAGCTCTATCACATCCGCTATCCGTTCGAAGATGGTTCCGGCTACGTGACGATTGCAACGACGAGGCCCGAAACCATGCTCGCCGACGTGGCTGTGGCCGTACACCCCAGCGACGCGCGGTATGCCGCGCTCGTGGGCAAGAACCTCGTCGTGCCCCTGGTGGGACGCGTGGTACCCCTGATCGCCGACATGTACCCCGACCCCGAGTTCGGTACCGGCGCGGTCAAGATCACACCTGCTCACGACGCCAACGACTTTGAAGTCGGTGTGCGGCACAAGCTCGAGATGCCCGTCGCGATCGGCGAAGACGCCAAGATCACAGCGGTCGGCGGCGTGTACGAGGGGCTGGACCGCATGGCGGCACGGGCTCGTATCGTGCAGGACCTCGAAGAGCAGGGCTATCTGGTCAAAGTGGACGACCACGACATCCCGATCCTCGTGAGCGAGCGCAGCGGCGAAGTCATCGAGCCGTTGCTCTCGGAGCAGTGGTTCGCCCGCCAATCCGAACTGGCCAAGCCCGCCATCGAAGCCGTGCGTGAGGGGCGAATCCGCTTTTTCCCCGAACGGTACCGGGACGTGTACCTCGATTGGATGGAGAACATCCGCGACTGGTGCATCGGGCGGCAGCTTTGGTGGGGGCACCGCATCCCCGTCTACACCACCGAGGATGGACGCTACGTAGCAGCCCTTTCGTGGGAGGAGGCCGAAGCCAAGGCGGGCGCGAAGATCGTCAGCCAGGATGCCGACGTGCTCGACACCTGGTTCTCCAGCGGCCTGTGGCCCTTTGCCACCCTCGGCTGGCCGGAAGACACCGACGACCTCAAGCGGTTCTACCCCACGACGACGCTGGTCACCGACCGAAACATCATCTACCTGTGGGTGGCCCGCATGATCATGATGGGCATGGCGTTCAAGGGCGACATCCCGTTCCAGGACGTGTATATCCACGCCACCGTGCTGACCGAAGACGGTCGGCGGATGAGCAAGAGCCTCGGCACGGGCGTGGACCCCATGGGCGTCATCGAATCCAAGGGCGCCGATGCCCTGCGCTTCACCCTGCTCAGCCAAGCGGGTTACAACCAAGACATCCGCTACTCGGATCGGCGAACCGAGGACGCCCGGAACTTCTGCAACAAGCTCTGGAACGCCACGCGCTTCGTGCTGATGAACCTAGGCGACGTGCCGATCAATGAGACGAAAGTCCGCACCTTCGCACCCAACATGATGGACGACCGTCCAGAGGTCGTAAGAGAAGAGGTTTTTCTGCTCGGTTTCGGGTACTCAAAGATTCCGCGTTCGCTCGTCAACGAGATAGCTCTGAATCTCGTTGACGATGTGGACTACAAAGAGCAGGTGCGGTGGGCGTTGGTTTCGCGAGGACACATCGCGGGGCCCAGGGATCAGGCCGACAAATGGCTCCTGAGTCGCCTCGTCGCCGTCGAATCCACGGTGCGCGATGCCTACGACCGCTACGAGATGGCCGAGGCTGCGACGACGCTTCACCGGTTCTTTTGGAGCGAGTTCTGCGACTGGTACATCGAGATCTCCAAGCCTCGCCTCGCTGACCCAGCGACGGCTCCCGTTGTACGTGCGATCCTCGTCTATGTCCTCGACGCAGTTCTGAAGATGCTGCATCCCGTGATGCCGCACCTCACCGAAGAGCTGTATCAGCATCTGCCGTTGTCGAACAAAGCACCGTTCCTCATGGCCGCCGAGTGGCCGGTTCTCGATGCCGACCTGAAGGACGACGCTGCGGAAGCTCGCTTCGACCGCTATCTCGAAGTCACCCGCGCCTTGCGTGCGCTGAGAGCGGAACTCGGCATCGCCCCGATGAAGACGTTGCCCGAGGTGTTCTACGAAGGCGATCTCACGGGAGGCGAGCACGTCGTTCAGTCGCAATCCTGGTTCGAATCGCTGTCCCCTGGGCGACCCCCTGGTCCTGCCGTCTCGACGACCGTAGCCGGTGTGGACCTCCACCTGCCCGTCGAGGGGCTCGTGGACCGCGAGAAGGAACTGGCGCGCCTTGCCAAGGAGGAAGAGAAGGCGGCTGCCGAGTTGGCCAAGCTCGATGCTCGGCTCTCGAATCCCGACTTTGTCCAGCGTGCCAAGCCCGAGATCGTGGCCCGCGAGCAGGCCGCCGCCGAGGAACTCAGGTCCAAGCTGGCCAAGATCGTCGAGCGTCGCCGCCTGTTCTCGTGAGGGGTTCGACCCCGCTGGTAAACTCAAGAGCCCATGCCCGATCTGCTGTTTGAACTTGGCTGCGAAGAGTTGCCCGCATCGTTCGTGCGCCGCTCGTCGCAGCAGCTCGAGCAGGAGATCGTGGCCCGGCTGGACGCCGCCGGCATCCCTCATGGCGTGAGCGTCCGCTACGGCACGCCGCGCCGCCTGATCGTCTCGGTCAAGGATGTTGCCGAGCGCCAACCCGATCGGACCGAGGAGCGGCGCGGGCCGGGACTCGCCGCCGCTTTCGATGCCAACGGCATCCCCACCAAGGCCCTCGAGGGCTTCTGCCGGGGCGCGGGCGTCTCGGCAGACGAGGTGACCCCGCGCGATGGCTACGTGTGGGTGACCAAGCGCATCCCCGGCCAGCCCGTGGCCGACCTGCTCACCGGATTGCTGCCGGATGCGGTGCGTGCGCTGCAGTTCGACAAGGCCATGCGGTGGGGGCGTTCGCGTATGCGGTTCGCCCGTCCCATCCGCTGGATGCTGGCCGCTTTCGGGGGCGTCGTCGTCCCGTTCGAAATCGAATCGGTGAAGTCGGGGTTGTGCAGCCGGGGGCACCGGTTCAACCACCCCGACCCGTTTGAGGCGACCACGCTGGACGCATTGTTGGAAGGATTGCGGTCCCGCCAAGTCGAGCCGGATGCCGACGTTCGCGAGCGGCGGATTCGCGAGGGCTCGGTGGCCGTCGCGGGAGGGACGCCCGACCTGACCGACGCCTTAGTGGACGAGAACGTCTACCTCACCGAGTGGCCCATGCCGACTCAAGGCGAATTCCCCGCAGGCTATCTGGAACTGCCCGAGCCCGTGCTGGTCACGGCCATGGCCAAGCACGAGCGCTTCTTCCCCGTTCGTGGCGCCGATGGACGCCTCACCAACCAGTTCGTTTCGATCCGCAACGGAGGCGAGGAGTCCGTCGTCCGTCAGGGCAACGCTTGGGTTCTGGGCGCGCGATTCAACGACGCCAAGTTCTTCTTCGAAGAGGATAAGCGGAAGTCTCTGGGCGAATTCCTAAACAAAACCAGCGGCATCGTCTTCCACGAGAAGCTGGGGACCGTGCGCGAGCGCGCCGACCGACTGAGCGAGCTCGCCCGCGCCGTCGCCAGCGAGACCGGGGCCGACGCCCAAGAGACCGAGTGGGCTCGGCTGGCGGGGCTGTACGCCAAGGCCGACCTGAGCACGGGCTTGGTCAGCGAGTTGGCCTCGCTGCAGGGCGTCATCGGCGGCGAATACGCGCGGCGCGAGGGGATGCCCGAGGCCGTGTGCTTCGCCATCGCCCACCAGTACGACGTTTGCGAGGGCATTGACCCGGCCACGCCCGGCGGGCGCACGGCCCTGAGGTTGATCATCGCGGACCAGCTCGACAAGTTGGCGGGTTATCTGGGTGTCGGCTTGGCGCCTTCGGGCACCAGCGACCCGTTCGGTCTGCGCCGCGCGGCCACGTTGCTCATCCACGCCGCGTGGACCTGGGACGCCGTACGCAGCTACAAAGGCCTGTTCGACTTCGCGAACATGAACGCCCCCTGCCGACGCGCGGAGTCGGTGAACGAACTGGCCCAGCTGTTCGCCGCCCGATATGGGGCGTTGTTGGGCGAGGTGCCGCACGACGTGTTGGCCGCGGCGGTTCGATCCGACTCGGTCAAAGAGACTTTGGCTCCGCGCCGCGTCAGGCATCGCATCGAGACGCTTTCCGCGCTTCTGTCGCGACCCGAGTTCATCCAGACGGCCACGCGCCCGCTCAACATCGTGCGCGCCGCCGCCAAGAAGGGCGTGGACATTCCGGCGACGGCCTGGGTCGCCGACGGAGGCGTGGACCGGCACCTTCAATCGCCGGAAGGCGTGGCGTTGGCCGAGGCGTTCCGCCGGGTGTCGCCGATCGTCGCGGAGTTGGCCCGCCTCTCGCGCGAACCCCTAGCGGTGGCCCGGCACCTCTTGGAACTCGAAGATCCGATCAACGCGTTCTTCGACAGTACGATGGTCATGGTGGACGACGAGGGCGTTCGCGACGCCCGCCTTTCGTTGTTGCAGGCCGTAAGCGACGCGCTGATGGCCGCGGGCGATTTCAGCCTGTTGGTGCAGGACCAGCGCGCGAGCTAAGGCCCGGTCTTCTTGCCTTGGTCCAAGTGGAGCACGGTGCCGATGAGCGTCTTCTCGGCGCTGCCCGTGTCTCCGGATTGGATCGCGCGCAGGGCCTGCGTGACCTCCTGCGCCTCGGTGACGCGGCCTTCTTGCAGCAACAGCATCTGCGTCTTCTGGAGATCGGCCACGGCTGCGGCGCGCGTGATCTGCTGCGTCTTCAATCCCATGATCGTCTTCTCGACCGCACGAGACGCCTGGGCGAGTTGAACGGCCTGCCCCACGCGAGGATTGACCGGGGCCGAGTAACGCGCGGCGTCGGCGGTGAATTCGATGACGAAGTCGAGGTCAACAGCCTCGGATCGGCCCGTCGAAAGGTCGTCGTAGGTCAGCCGTCCGGCGGCCACGCGGTACCAGCCCAGGGGGTGGTTGGCGAATTCGAAGTCGAACGCCTGCTCGAGGATCGCGCCCCGCTCCAGGTCGGGCAAATCGAGGACGATCTCGCGGTCGGTCGAGCCCGGTGCGCCCGCCGGAGAGCGCAACGTCACCCATCGCGCGGGTTTGAGTTCCAGCCGCAGGTTGCGCGCCACCACAGTCAGCAGGGCTTCCAGTTCCTTGCGGAACACC
>JACFNW010000117.1:5544-6865 GCA_019454665.1 Fimbriimonadaceae bacterium
GGAATCATCTCGGGGCTCGGGATGAAGTAGTAGTTCCCGCCCGCCCGCTTGGCCATCGCGGCGAGCAGCTCCTCGTTGTAATCGGGACCGAATCCGAGGAAGGTCACACCCAAGCCCTGGCCGCGGATGCTGCCCGCGTGTTGGACCAGCGCCGAGAAGTCTTTGATCCCGGCCGTCGGGTCGCCATCGGTGAACACGACGATGCGCGTCGCGCGACCGGGGTCTTGCACCTGCACCACCTGCTGCGCGGCGAGCGAGAGGCCGTCGTAGAGGTTGGTCGTGTTGCCCGTGGTGATGCGCCCGATGCCCGCCTTGATCGGCTCCTTCTGGGTCACGCGTTGGGGGGCCATGAGCACCTCGACGACCTCTTCGAACGTCACGATGCTCAACACGTCGTTCGGCCCGAGCAGGTCCACCACGTGGCAGCAAGCCTGTTTGACGTATTGCAGCGGCGCACCCTCCATGGAGCCCGAGCGGTCCACGACGAGGCAAAGGTTCAGGGGCGTGCGAGCACCCGCCATCCCGCCGCCGCCCGCAAGTTCGAGCAGGAACGCCTCGCGGGCCGGGCCGTTGGCCATCGCGGCCTCGCGGCCGGGCACGATGGTGGCCGTCAGGGCCGGTCCCGCCGCGAATGGTGGGACGGCCTGCGTCCGCATGGGGTCGAAGCCCGGCGGTCCCGCCAGCATCTGCGTGCGGTTGGGGTCAACGGTCGGCGAACCCGCCATCAGGGTCTTGTTGGGGTCAATGCGCTGCGTGGGTTCCATGGTGCGGCCCTTGGAAAGAGTCTACGCTATCGCGGTGTGGCGGCGTTCAGGTGCCGACGCGGATCGAAGCGATCGTCTGGGTTTGCCCTCGGCGGTAGGTCACGCGGATGATCTGACCCACTTCGGTGTCGAACACCACAGCGGCGACGTCGAGTTGGTTGCGGATGGCCGTGCCGTCAATCTCGGCGATGATGTCGCCCGGCTTGATGCCGGCCAAGGCTCCGGGCGAACCCGGCTCGACCGACTGAACGAGCGCGCCGCCCTGCGGGTGGTCCTTGCAGAACACGCCGATCTTGGGATGCCGCACACGGTGCGTGGGCGACCGGAAGCCGTCCACGACGCGCTCCACGACGGCTGGGCTCACGGCATAGCCAACGGCGATGGGCGCGGGGCCGAACCCTCGCGGGGCGGCGTTGCCGAGCGCCGAACGCTGAACCTGGTTCGAAACGGATTCCGAACGCAGCGTGGCCGCGATGCTGCCCACCAACTCGCCGCGCATGGAGAACAGGAGCGCTCCGGCGAAGCGCGAGTCGGGGACTTCGAATTCGATGGCGGTC
>JACFNW010000118.1 GCA_019454665.1 Fimbriimonadaceae bacterium
GTCGATTTTGTGGTTCATAGCGTTGAAACCTCGTCGGCGAAGGCTTAGTAGTCGTCCTCGTCTTCGTCGTCGGCGAGCGAGTCCGCGATGCGGACCCCGCCCTTGGGCGGCAGCAGTTCCAGCCCGAATTCGTTGAGCTTGTCGCGCACCTCTTGCAGCGACTTCTTGCCGAAGCCGCGGATGCTGGAGAGGTCGCTCTCGGTGGCCATCGCCAGGGCGCGGAGCGTGTTCAGCGCGGCGCGGCGCAAGCAGTTGAACGTGCGCTGCGAGAACTCGAGCTCCTCGATGCGCATGTCGGGGATGTTCTCCAATCCGGGCGGGAAGCCGTCCTCGCCGAGGAACGAACCCGCTTCCAGACCGGCCCGACCGATGTCGAAGAACATCCGGAAATACTTGTCGAGGATGTGGGCGGCCTGCGACACGGCGTCGTTCGGTTCGACCGAGCCGTTGCTCCACACTTCGAGCACCAGCCGCTCGTAGTCCGTTCGCTGGCCGACGCGCGTCTGTTCGACGGTGTAGTTGACCTTGCGGACGGGCGTGTACTGCGAGCCCGTGGCGATGACGCCGATGATGCCCTTGTACCGCTCCTGCTTGTCGGGGAGCACGTAGCCCGTGCCCCAACTGACGAACAGCTCCATGTCGAGCGTCGAGGCGTCGCTGAGCGTGGCCAGATAGAGTTCGGGGTTGACGATGGACACGCCCTCGGGACACTCGACGTCGGCGCCCGTGACGCGACCGGGGCCGCGCACTTCGAGGCGGAGCGTGAGGTCCTCTTCAAGGGGGAGGAGCGAATCGTCGAGGCGGATCGAAAGGTCCTTCAGGTTCAGCAGGAGCTGGGTGACGTCTTCCTTCACGCCGGGGATGGGCGCGAATTCGTGCATGACCTTCTCGATCTTGATCGCGCTGACGGCGGCGCCTTGGATCGAACTGAACAGGACGCGGCGCAGGGCGTTGCCGATGGTTTGGCCGTAGCCCCGCTCAAGCGGCTCGAGGACGAACTTGCCGTAGTTCTGGTCGAGTTGGAGGGTGGAAATCGTGGGCATGGTGTTGGATCAGATGCGGCGTCGCTTGGGCGGGCGGCATCCGTTGTGGGGAACCGGGGTCACGTCGGCGATGGACGTTACTTCGAGGCCGGAGGCCTGGAGGGAGCGGATGGCGGTCTCGCGTCCGCCGCCGGGGCCGCAGACCTTGACGTCCACCTTGCGCATGCCGTGGTCTTGCGCTTTGCGGGCCGCCTTCTCGGCCGCGACCTGGGCCGCGAACGGGGTGCCTTTGCGGCTGCCCTTGAAATTGACGTTGCCGGCGCTCGACCAGCTGATGACGTTGCCCGCCGGGTCCGTGATGGTGACCAGCGTGTTGTTGAACGACGAATAGACGTGCGCGACGCCGGAGGGGACGTTCTTCTTCTCTTTCTGCTTGCCTTTGACGACCTGCTTTCTTGCCATGGGTTCTCCGTCTTACTTCTTGGCCTTCTTCTTGCCGGCGACCGTCTTGCGGATGCCCTTTCGGGACCGCGCGTTGCTGCGCGTGTTCTGGCCGCGCGTGGGCAGGCCGCGCCGGTGGCGCAGGCCGCGGTAGCTGCCGATCTCGATGAGCCGGCGGATGTTCGAGTTCACCTCGCGGCGAAGGTCGCCTTCGACGGTGTAGTCGCGGTCGATGATCTCGCGCAACTGGGAAATCTCGTGGTCGTCCAGGTCGCGGACCTTCTTGCGGGGGTCCAGACCGGCCTTCTCGATCACCTCGAGCGCGTTTTTGCGCCCGATGCCGTAGATGTGCGGCAACGAGTAGAGGAGGGACTTGTCCCTCGGAAGATCAACGCCTGCGATACGTGCCATAGGTCTCGGTTTCCGCGGGTCTTCAGCCCTGTCGCTGCTTGTGCTTCTTGTTCACGCAAATGACGCGGACGACGCCGTCGCGCTTGATGATCTTGCACTTGTCGCACATTCGCTTCACGCTTGCTCGAACTTTCATCGGACTTTTCACCCCGCGCATCCGTCCATTTTCTAAGGAACGGTGCGCGTTCGACCCGCGGGTCTGCGACAAACACAGACTCGGACAGGCCGACGCAAGAGCGGATTATACCTGCGGACCCGCCCGGATGCTACGGTCCCATGCTCCGGCGGCGCAACAATCGCGCCAAAATCCGATTCCCCTCGTCGTACAATACACTCAGGCATCCTCGCCAGGCCCATGTCCATCGCCAGCACCGCGTTCACCGAAGCCCCGATCGGCCCGCGCGTGCGCCTGCTCGATCCGCGAACGGTCAACCAGATCGCGGCGGGCGAAGTCGTCGAACGGCCCGCCTCGGTCGTCAAGGAACTCGTCGAGAACAGTCTGGACGCCGGGGCCAAGCACATCGAGATCGCCCTCGAAGGGTGCGGCAAGCGCCTCGTCCGCATCGCCGACGACGGCGCGGGCATGAGCCCCGAAGACGCCCGCATGGCCCTCGAGCGGCACGCCACGTCCAAGCTTCGCACGGTGGACGATCTCGGCGGAGTCGCCACGCTGGGCTTTCGCGGCGAGGCCATCCCGTCCATCGCGTCGGTCAGCCGCTTCCGATTGGCCACGTCCGATGGGTCCGGCGCGCGGTGCGTCATCCGCGTCGAAGGCGGACGGCTCGAAGAGGCGGGTCCCGAGTTCGAGCCCGGCCCGCAGGGCACCGAGGTCGTCGTCGAAGACCTGTTCTTCAACACGCCCGCCCGCCTGAAGTTCCTCAAATCGGATGCCACCGAGCTTTCGGCCTGCTTGGACGCCGTAGTCAAAGCCGCGCTCGCGCGGCCCGATGTGGCGTTCCAAGTGCGCCACAACGGCAAGCTCGCCCTGCGGACCTCGGGCTCGGGCGATCTGCTCGAAGCCATCGTGGACGCGTGGGGCCGCGACATCGCTCGGCCGTTGCTCCCCGTGGACACCGTGGCCGCCGGCATCCGCGTGGTGGGCTTTGCGGGCCAGCCGCACGCCACGCGCCCGACGCGGGCCTATCAATTGGTGTTCGTCAACGGCCGCCCCGTCCGCACACGCACGATCCTGGCGGCCCTCGACCAAGCGTTTCGCGAGTTCACGCCGGAGAGGCGATATCCCACGGTCGTGCTGGACCTCCGGCTCGATCCCTCGCGCGTGGACGTGAACGTCTCGCCCACCAAATCGGAAGTCCGGTTCGAGCACGAGGGTGCGGCGTTCGATGCCGTGCGGCATGCCGTCCGAGCGGCGTTGCACGCCCACGGGCTCGTACCCGGTGCCGAGGGTGCCGCAATGGCGGGTCAAGCCCTGCGATTGGCCGAGACGCCCAATCTGCTCGATCAGCCCGCCGCCGACGATGCGTTCGCGCGGCTGTTGGGCTTCGGCGGTGGATTCGGTGCCCCAAAGACGGAGGGCGACGGCCCGCGCGACGGCCATGGCTCGCCGTTTGGCCCGCTGGCGGGGGGCTCGTGGGTCGGGGGGCCGCTGCTTGGAGGCGCGTTCGGTCATGGGGCGTCGAGGTCCGAGTTGGCGTTCCAGGCCCAGATGCCCTTGGGCGCGCACGCGGGGTTGCCGGAGGCCGATGCGCTCTCCGATGGCAAGCGCCCGTTCGATTTTCTGCTGCGCAACATGCGCGTCGTCGGCCAATTGTTCAACACGTTCATCCTGGTCGAGACCGCGCGCGGTCTCGCCATCGTGGATCAGCACGTGGCCCACGAGCGCATCCTCTACGAATACCTTTGCGGCATGCGCGGCAAGGCGGCCATCGAGACTCAGGAACTGCTCGAACCCCAGACGCTGCACGTGGACCGTCGCGCGGCGGCCCTGCTCGAAGAGCGGCTGGACGAGATTCGGGCCGTTGGCTACGCCATCGAGCCGTTCGGCGTGGAGAGCTTCCTCGTGCGTTCCGTCCCCGCCGCCGTCAAGCGGGGCGCGGCGATCAAGGTGTTGCAGGATTTGGCCGACGAGTTGGTGGACGGCGTCGTCTCGCAACGCCTCCAGCCCACGCGCGAAAAGATCTGGATCACGACGTCGTGCAAGATGGCCGTCAAGGCAGGCGACCCCCTCGGGCTCGCCGAGATGGAGAAGCTGATCGTGGAGCTCGCGACGACCGAGAACCCCTACACGTGCCCACACGGGCGGCCCATCACGGTGCTCGTCTCGCCCGACGAGCTGATGCGCCGGTTCAAGCGTTGATCGAGCGTTGAGGCGTTCCTAGCCGAGAAGCTCTTCGGCGTTTTGGAGCGCGGCGGGCGTCAGGGCGTCCCCGACCATCATGCGGGCGATCTCCTCGATGCGCTCGGTGCGCGTCAGCCTTCGCACGTCGGTGGCCACGCGCCCGCCGCGTTCGTGCTTGACGATGCGGAAGTGGTCGGCCCCCCGCGCCGCGATCTGGGGCAGGTGGCTGATCGCCAGCACCTGCGAGGTCCGCGCCAATTGCTCCAGCTTCGCGGCCACCTTGGCCGCCGCGCGGCCCCCGAGGCCCGTGTCCACCTCGTCGAACACCAACGTGGGCACGTGGGCCAAACCCGCCATTGCGCACTTGATGGCGAGCATGGCGCGGGACGCCTCGCCGCCGCTCGCGATCTTGGCCAGCGGCTTGGGCGATTCGCCCAGGTTGGCCGAGAACAGGAACTCGACGGCGTCGGCCCCGTCGGCGTCGGGTTCGCGGGGTCGTAGGGCGACTTCGAACTGCGCGCGGACCATGTCGAGGTCGGTCAGTTCCGTGCGGACGCGCTCGGCGAATTCGGGGGCGTGGCGTCGGCGCAGTCGGGTCAGGGCCTCGCACGTCCGCAGATGGGCGGCTGCCGCCGCGTTCCGCTTGGCTTCGAACGCCTCCAGGGACGCGCTCGCATCGCTCAGGGTCGCGGCTTCCTCTTCGGCGGAGGCAAGGGCGCTGAGCAGGTCGCGCTCGTTCGGACCGTACTTGCGCGCGAGCCGCTTGAACGCGTCCAGGCGGGCGGCCACGACCTCGAGCCGCGCGGGGTCGCCCTCGAGGTCGGTCAGGTAGGCGTTCAACGCGTGGGCGGCCTCGTCGGCAAAGACCAATGCGGCGCGCAGCCCTTCCACCGTGGGCTCGAGCGAAGGATCGAACCGCGCGGCGATCTCCAAGTGGGCGACGCAATCGGCCAAGGCGTCCCGCCCGCCCCGTTCCTCGGTGAGCGTGGCGTGGGCGGCGGCCGTTTCGGTGCTCAGCCGCTCGAAGTTCTGGAGACGCGACAGTTCGGCCTCGAGCAAAGCGATCTCGCCCTCCACCGGGCCGTAGGCGCGCAGTTCGGCGATCTGCTCGCGAAGTTGCTCCAGGCGCGCGCCGCGATCGGCCAGGTGCTTCCGGAGCGTGGCCAGCTGCCGTTCGGCATCGAGCCGCGCGGCGTAAGCGTCGGCCACGGCCCGCTTGGCGTCCTCGGCGGGCTGCCCGATCCACGCGTCGAGGAAGGCGGCGTGCTGCACGGGGTCGAGCAGGCGTTGGTGGTCGTGCTGCCCGTTCAGGTCCACCAGCCGGCGCGCCAGCGCCCTCAGGGCCGAGACGGGGATGGACTGGCCGTTCACGCGGCACGACGAGCGGCCCGCCGCCAGCACTTCCCGCACGATTTCGACGCGCCCATCCTCGACCGGTATTCCGTCGGCGCGCACGAGGTCGGCATACGCGTCGCCCAGGCGCATCGTGATGTGGACGCGGGCACGGTCGGCGCCCGTGCGGATGAGGTCGGTGTCGGCGCGTTCGCCGAGAGCCAGTTGGATGGCGTCCACGAGCAACGATTTGCCGCCTCCGGTTTCGCCCGTGAGCACGGTCAGGCCCGTCCCAGGCTCGAACTGGGCCGCCTCGATGATGGCCACGTTTTCCACCGCCAACCGTTCGATCACGACTGCCTTCCATTGTGGACGCTTCGCCCGGACTGGGACCTTCCCGCGAAAAATGTAACGCGAACGGCGCGTCGTCGTCGTACACTTAGCATTCGGACCGAGGCGACGATCGAACGATGACGCGCAAGAACACGGATGCAGCCCAGACAGGATCTGGACCGGAAACCATGATCGGCGCAAGGACCTTGGAAGGATTGGCACGGACCGCACACGATTCGGATTCGGACGAAGCGCTCGTGTTGCGCGCCCGCGACGGCGAGTACTCGGCGTTCGAGACCCTGTTTCACCGCCACCGCGCGCTGGTCTACCGATTCGCCTACCAGATGGTCCAACGGCGCGACGATGCCGAAGATATCACCCAAGAGGCGTTCGTCCGCGCGTACCAGAACCTGGCGCGCTATCGCGACGAGGCCAAGTTCACCACGTGGCTGTTGCGCATCGTGACCAATCTCTGCACCGATCGAACCCGCATGCACCAGCGTCGGACCGGGCTGGAAACCCGCGAAGCCGCCGGCGGCTTGACGTGGATGACCGTCGGCGACACCGACGACCCCGTCCAGAACCTGGAGCAAGACCAGCGACGGGCCGCCCTGAAGGCCGCGCTCAACGCCTTGCCCGCGCACCATCGCACGGCCGTCGTGCTCCGCGACATCGAAGAACGCGAATACGACGAGATCGCCGCCATCTTCGGGTGCAGCATCGGTGGTGCGAAACTCCGGGTCCTGCGGGGCCGCCGAGCGCTGCGCGACCGCATCGCCCCCCTCCTCGGCGAGGTGCAGCCATGAAGCGACGCGACGAAAACCACCTGATCAAACTAGCCTTCGGCGAAGCCGATCTGTCGCCTGCGGACGAGCCGCTGGACCGCGAATCGGCCCTCAAACTGGACCTGTACCGCCAGATGCGCCAGGACCTGCTCGACGCGCGGGACGCCGTCCCGCCCGATCAACTCTCGCCGGAGCGACTGCGCGAGTCCATCCTGCGCTCGGGGCTCAGGAAGGAGCGCCGCACCCTGTGGAC
>JACFNW010000119.1:0-5595 GCA_019454665.1 Fimbriimonadaceae bacterium
CATGATTTCACCAAGTCGGACGGGCGACCACAACGAAGCCCCACAAGACTCCAACGAAAGGTAACGGTCAACATGAACGG
The DNA here is from genome assembly GCA_019454665.1 of Fimbriimonadaceae bacterium. GTDB lineage: Bacteria > Armatimonadota > Fimbriimonadia > Fimbriimonadales > Fimbriimonadaceae > UBA2387. The sequence goes on from JACFNW010000119.1 coordinate 81, forward strand.
TCTCAACAAACTCGGTCTCTCTCTCGGCGCTTTGGCTCTCGGTGTGGTGTTCGCTTCGGCTCAGCCGATGGGCGGTCGCGTCTTCACCTACGAAGTCACCTCCACGGTGGACATGGACGCCAGCATGTCGGGCGCGGTCGTCCTCGACACCCCGACGGAACTCTCGGTCAAGCCCTACCTGTTCATCCACGGCACGCTCGGCACCGCTTGGGAAGTCGAAGGCTGGGGCAACGGTCTGGACGGCAAGATTGACCAGATGTACTTCTACCACAACGAGACGCTGGCTCTGGACTTCCGCTTCTGGGACAACCTGCAGAAGGTCAGCGGCACCACGACGGGCACCTACACGGTTCCCATGAAGGTCCGCGCCGCCGGCTTCAACGGCACGACGAACGGTCTGCTGTACGATTCGGGTCTCGTTCCCGCTCCGGACATCAACCTGTTCATGGAAGCGGCGTTCCCCCTCTTCCCGGCGCTGTCCACCGATGGCTTCCTTCGGCTGGACCTGACTCGCGAAGTGACGCTCGATCCCGGCCACGGCCCTGGCTCGTACCGCAACGACGGTCAGATCGTGGTCGTCCGCTCGTAACCCTCGATAACCTCCTCCTCCTCCTGCTCTCCCAGATCGGCCGCCCCTCGGGGCGGCCCTTCTTGCGTTGGGGCCGGGCGTCATAATGAGGCCCCCCCTCGGGCGAGTGGCGGAATTGGCAGACGCGCTGGATTTAGGTTCCAGTGTCGCAAGACGTGTGGGTTCGAGTCCCACCTCGCCCACCAGGTCCTTTCCGTTGGGCCGGACCGCGGACTACGGGAAGATGCCGCGCGTGATCGTCGCGTCGGCCACGCGCTTGACCCCGATGATGTGGGCTGCGGTGCGCATCCCGACCTTGTGCTCGTCCATGGTGGCTTCCACAGCCTTGTAGGCGTAGCGCATGATCCGTTCGAGTTTGTTGTTGACCTCGCCCTCTTCCCAGAAGAAGTTCTGCAGGTCCTGAACCCACTCGAAGTAGCTCACCACGACGCCGCCGGCGTTGGCCAGGATGTCCGGCACGGCCAGGATGCCGCGATCGTCGAGGATCTGGTCGGCCTCGGGCGTGGTAGGGCCGTTGGCGCCTTCGACGATGAGCTTGGCCTTCACCGCGTGGGCGTTCTCGCCCGTGATCTGTGCGGCGATGGCAGCGGGAATGAGGATGTCGCAATCCAGCGCGAGCAGCTGCTCGTTGGTGATCTTGTCGCTATCCTTGTATTCCTGGATGCCGCCGTCTCGGCCGCTGTAGCGGTGGTAGAGTTCCTTGATCGGGAGCCCGTTGGGGTTGTAAATGGCGCCTCGGGCGTCGCTCACCCCGATGACCTTGGCTCCCGCCTCCTCAGCGAGCATGGCGGCCACCGAGCCCACGTTGCCAAAGCCTTGAACCACGACGCGCGAGTTCGCGAAGTCGAGTCCCACGCGTTTCGCCGCTTCGTGCGCGGCCACGATGACGCCTCGGCCCGTGGCTTCGTTGCGGCCTTCCGAGCCGCCGAGGGCGATCGGCTTGCCCGTGACCACGCCGGGCGTCGTGTAGCCCCGGATCATCGAATAGGTGTCCATGACCCAGGCCATCACCTGGGCGTTCGTGCCGATGTCGGGCGCGGGGATGTCGGACCGTTCTCCCACCATCGAGCTGATCTCGCTGGTGAACCGACGCGTCACCTTCTCGAGTTCGCGCTTCGAGTACTTCTTGGTGTTGATGCGGACCGAGCCCTTGGCGCCGCCGTAGGGAATGTTCACCACGGCGCACTTCCACGTCATCCACATGGCCAAAGCCGTCGTTTCGTCCAGGTCCACGTCGTGGTGGAACCGGATGCCGCCCTTCGTGGGTCCTCGGCTGGCGTTGTGCTGAACCCGGAAGCCCTCGAAACACTGCACCTGACCGTTGTCCAGCACCACGGGGAAGTTGACGACCATTTGGGTCTTGGGCCGGGCGAGAACGGCGTGCAAGCCTTCGTCGAGGTCAAGGTGGAAGGCGGCGACGGCCAACTGTTGGCGCGCCATTTCGAGGACGTTCACATGCTTGCTCATGGCGTTGAAGAGGGGTTCAAAGGGGGTCTTTGCGGACGGTCTTCCGGAGCAAAGCGTAGATGGGTAGCGCGATCACACCGTTGTACACCGCAACTCCTATTGTAGCCAAAAGGTAGGACCCGATCTGGGCAGGCGGGGCCATGAACATGAACACGACGCGCCCGAGCACCGTGAGCCCTACGGCGTGGATCAGGCACGTCACGGGCTCGAGTTTCTCGATCGAAGAGCCGGTCCAAGCCGCGATGAATCCTGCGATGGCGCGGCTCGCCGCGTATTGGGCCATGTTCGCTCCCGCCAAGCCGCCGTGCAACAGCCCCGCGAAGAACCCCACCACGGCTCCGCCGCTGCGACCGTACGCGAGCGCCAGCGGCGCGACGGCCGCCAGCAGGAAGTCTGGCGCGCACCCCAGAATCGCCAGGCGCTCCGAAGCGCCCTGCTGAAGCGCGGCGCCGCCCCAAAGCACGACCAGCGCGATCCAGAACCTCACTTCAGCACCACCACCGAGCGGACGTTGCTCAGCCGAACGTGGGGAAACACGCGCACGCGGCGGATGCCGAACTGCTCGTCGTCCTCCACCTGGACGGCCTTGCCGATCGGCAGCCCCCGCGGGATGCGCTCCGAATAGCCCGAAGTCACCACCGGCTGGTCGAGTTCGATGGGCTGCGTAAGGTCCAGCAGTTGCAGGATCAAGACGTCTCGCCCTTCGCCCTTGGCGATCCCCTCCAGGGGCACCTCCCCCATCACGGCGGCGCCCACTTGGAACTGAGGCGACGAGATCAGGCGCACCTGACAGCGCTGCGCTTCCACCGAATGCACCACGCCGATCAGGCCCGCCGCAGTCAGAACGGGCTGGTCGGGTCGAATGCCCTGATCGGATCCCACGCCCAGCGTCATGCGGTGTTCGTGGGGGTAGTAGCCGATGGCCACGGCGGTCACGGCTTCGCGACCGGGGATGGGCGGCAGGCCCATGAGAGCGCGCAGTTGCTCGATCTCGCTCTCCATGTCGCGGAGGCGGGCTTCGTACAGGCTCCAGGCTTGCTCTTGAGCCTTCACCCGCTCGTTCTCGGCGCGCAGGCCGCCTGCACGGAAGATGCCCTGGGTGAAGTCGCTGACGCCCTGCGAGACCGCGCCCACCGGACGTCCGATCAGGTCGCTCGCGGTTTGGACGCTCGACGTGACCGCATCCACCTGGCCCGCGTTGCGCGCGTTGGTTTGCGCGCGTCCCAACAGGACGGCGACGACGATCAGGGCGAACAGAGTCAGCCAGTCGCGCAGGGAGTGGGCTCTTACGTCCTCGATGACTTCTCCAGCATCTTGCGGATGGCTGGACTTTCGTGCATCGCCTCGACCACCTTGCCGGTGCCGATCGCCACGCAACTCATGGGGTCGTTGGCGATGTGGACGGGCATGCCGGTTTCGTGAGCGATGAGCCGATCCAGCTCTCGGAGTAGGGCGCCTCCGCCGGCCAACATGATGCCGAGATTCATCGCGTCGGCCGCCAACTCGGGCGGGGTCGCTTCCAACGTGAGTTTCACCGCTTCGACGATCGCGTTCAGCGGCTCGGCGATCGCCATGCGGATTTCGTCGCTGTAGATGATGGCGCTGCGCGGCAGGCCTGTGACCAGATCGCGGCCTTTGACCTCGACCGAGAGCTCTTGTTCGAGCGGCATGGCGCTGCCGATGGCGATCTTGGTGGATTCCGCGGTTCTGTCGCCGATGGCCAGGTTGTACGCGCGCCGGATGTACGAGGAAATCGCTTCGTCGAACTCGTCGCCTGCGACGCGGATGCTCCGGCTGTGCACGATGCCCGCGAGCGAGATCATGGCGACCTCGGTCGTGCCGCCGCCGATGTCCACGATCATCGAACCGACGGGCTCCTCGATGGGCAGTCCCGCGCCGATCGCGGCGGCCATCGGCTCCTCGACCACGAACGCTTGTGTCGCGCCTGCTTTGCGGGTCGCCTGCAAGACGGCCCGACGCTCGACTTCGGTCACGCCGGAGGGGATGCCGACCACCACCGATTGAAAGAAGATCGTGCGCCGCGAGACCTTGGCGATGAAATGCCGCAGCATCTTCTCGGTCTGGTCGTAGTCCGCGATCACGCCGTCCTTGAGCGGTCGAATGGCGACGATGTTCGCGGGCGTTCGGCCCAGCATGCGCTTGGCTTCTTCGCCGACGGCCAGCACTTCGCCGTTGTCTTTGTTCACCGCGACGACGCTGGGTTCGCGCAACAGCACGCCGTGGCCCCGGACGTGGACCAACGTGTTGGCCGTTCCGAGATCAATGCCGATGTCTCGGGTGAAAGGCTGCAGGAGGTTGCGCCACAGCGACATCTGGCCGCTACTCTTCATCGGCGACCAACTCCCCGGTGGACAGCCGCTTGGCCAGTGTTTCTTGCGAAATGGCGGACAGGATGACGCTCTCGCCCGTGGTGAACAGCACGCACTTCGTTCGCCGCCCCTGGGTGGCGTCAATGATCTTGCCGCTCTGGCGCAGCGTCTGGATGAGCCGACGCATCGGCGCGGAATCCGCGCTGACCAAAGCGACGATTCGGTCGGTCATCACGTAGTTGTAGAAGCCGACGTTGAGAACGGGAGAGTTGGGCATCGGTGATCGTTGCGGCAGGCAACGCAATCTCCCAGTTTGGATGATCCGGCGACCTCGGCGCAACACTTGGGACCATTGTGCGGCGAACCCGCCGCGCACCGGCGTCCGCCCTTTGAGTTAGACTTCAGGGCGAATGGACCACGGATGGGGCCTGTTGCTCGACCTTGTCTCCGTGCTGACCGGCGCGGTGGTCTTGGGCGTACTGTTGGAGCGCCTTCGGCAAAGCGCCGTCATCGGCTACATCCTGGCGGGCGTCATTCTCGGGCCCAGCGCCTTGGGGCTGATTTCCGACCCCGCGCGGGTCGGCCTGATCGCGGAGGCGGGCGTCGCCCTTCTGCTGTTCACCATCGGGTTGGAGTTCTCGTTCGGCAAGCTCCGGGCGATGGGCTGGTCGGCCTTGGGCCCGGCCTTGTTCCAGATTCTGACGACTGGCTTGGTTGTCGCCGGGGTTTGCATCGCGATGGGCTTCGAGCCGGGGCCGGCGGTGGCTCTCGGCGCGATCATCGCCCTCAGCAGCACGGCCATCGTGATGCGCATCCTCAAGGACACGGGCGCGCTGGACGCCGTCCACGGCAGGGCCTCGGTGGGGGTGCTGCTGGTGCAGGATGCCGCGTTGGTGCCTCTCGTCTTGCTGTTTGCGTTCCTCTCGCCTGCCGGGGCACAGGTTTCTCAGGACTTTTCCCTCGCGAGGCTGGGGCTGGGCGTCGTCGTGGTGCTGGCCTCCTACATCGTGCTGACCCGGCTGGTTCCAAGGGCGTTTCTCTCGTCGGTCATGGGCCGCAACCGGGAGTTGCCCATCCTTCTGTCCATCCTGATCTGCATGGCGGCGGCCTACGTGGCGCATACGCTGGG
>JACFNW010000119.1:5605-6823 GCA_019454665.1 Fimbriimonadaceae bacterium
CGCCCAGCCTTGGGGCGTTTCTCGCGGGGATGCTGCTCGCCGAGTCGTCGTTTTCCGAGCAGTTGCGCGTGGATGTGTCGCCGTTGCGAACCCTGTTCGTGACCATCTTCTTCACGTCGGTGGGTTTGCTGGCGGACGTGCGTTGGGTGGCTGACAACCTGCTCCTCGTGATGGGCTTGGTCGTCGCTGTACTCCTGGTCAAGACCGTTGTGGCGTTCGTGGGCTTTCGGCTGTTCGGCCAGACCATCGTCCACTCGCTGGCGGCGGGCATTTGCATCAGCCAAGTGGGAGAACTCTCGTTCGTTTTGGGGCAGTTGGGCGCCTCCAAGGGCGTTCTGGATGCCGGGACCCTGCAAGCCGTGAACTCCGTGACGATCATCACGCTGGTTCTCTCGCCGCTGTTGGTCGCCACGGCTCCCCGGGCGGCTCGCTCGCTGGCCAAGCGGCTTTTCAGGTTGCGGACCCTGGCCAAGGACACGCGCGAACGAACCACCCAGCCGAAGCTCTCCGGCCATACCGTGGTCGCGGGGCTTGGCGAAGCGGGAGTTGCTTTTGTGGAAGCACTCGCCGAACAACCTGGACAAATGGTCTTGATTGACGTCAACCCGAGGGTCGTTCACGATTGGCGAGCGAAGGGCTTCGAGGCGCAACTCGGAGACGCGACGAACCCCGAGACGCTCGTCCATGCGGGCATCGCGAGCGCGGACCTGTTCGTGGTCGCCGTCTCGGACCACGAAAGCGCGCGCCTTGCCGTGGTCGGCGCCAAACAAGCCAACCCGGAGATCCACGTCGTGGCCCGCGCGCGTTATCATCGGTTCGCCCCCGCTCTGGATGCGGCGGGGGCGACCGTCGTCGTGGACGAGGAGCGCCGCGTGGGCGAAGAGCTCGCCCGCGAGGCGCTCCGTTGCCGACAAGCCACCCTTTAGGGGCGGTCGCCTTGGAAGGCCTGTTGGCCCGCACCGATCAGCTTGCCCTTCGGCAGCGTGGTCTGTGGGACTTCTGCGGCTTCCTCGTCACGAACCGTGACCGACTTCGGCGCTCGGCGGTACCAGGCGGCCAGGAATCCGGCCAACGTCAACAGGCCGGTGCCGATCCAGACGAGGATCGTCATGGGCTTGAAGAACACCTCGATCGGATAGACCGGCTTGGCGTACGTCATCTGCACGTCCACCGTCCCGTCGGTCACGTTCATGCTCTTGAGGTTCAGCATGTAGTGGA
>JACFNW010000120.1 GCA_019454665.1 Fimbriimonadaceae bacterium
AGAGCACCCCGATGGGCGTCCCTTGAGCGCTGGCGAGCCACAAAAAGTCCTCGGTGTTGGAGGCGATCCTGGCCGCCATCGTGGCCCAGGCCTCGACGTGAGCCGCGCCCAGCCGACGCGCGTCGGTGAACCCTCGTCCGACCGCTGCCAGCGTTCGCGCCATCGCCGCGTCGCTCAGCAGCCCCGTGGTCTTGGTGCCCTCGCCCAGACCGGTGACGCACGAGCTTTCATGCACGGTTCGCCACGCGTCGCCATCCCAAGCCGCAACCAGCGTGAGGACCGAGTTCGAACCCACGTCAATGACGGCGCGCACTTCGCCCAACGGCGGTCGGCTCAACTCAGCGCGGCCTCGCCCCGTTCGCCGGTTCGGATGCGGATCGCCTCGGAGACTTCGCTCACGAAGATCTTGCCGTCGCCGATCTCGCCCGTGTGTGCGGCTTCGGCGATGGCTTGCATCGCCGCTTCGAGGTCGTCGTCGGAAACCACCACTTCGATGCGCGTCTTGGGCAGCAGGTTGACGGCATAGGTGCTCCCGCGATACTTGTCCGTCCGCCCGTACTGCCGCCCATAGCCCCGTACCGGCTCGACGCTCACGCCGGGCAGGCCCGCTTCGTCCAGCGCCTCCAACACGGCATCCAGCTTGTTCACGCGGACAAACGCCTCGATCCTCTTCACTCGACCACCTCGAGCGTGATCGAATCGTTGGTGTAAACGCAGATCGAAGCCGCCACGCTGAGCGCTTCCCGGGCAATGGCTTCGGCGTCCATCTCGGTGTTCCGAACCAGCGCACGCGCCGCAGCCATGCCGAACGGCCCGCCGGAACCGATGCCGGCCACCCCGTCGTCCGGTTCGATCACATTGCCGTCGCCGCCCACGATGAGCATCGTCGAACCATCGGCCACGATCATCATCGCGTTGAGTTGCCGCAGCATCCGGTCGGTCCGCCATTCTTTCGCGAACTCGACGGCGGCGCGGCGTAGGTCTTTGTACGCGTCGAGTTTGGTCTCGAACCGATCCTGCAGGGCTTGGGCGTCGGCCACGCTGCCGGCAAAGCCGCACACGACGTGCCCGCCGCTCAAGCGGCGCACCTTGCGGGCCGTGTGCTTCAAAATGGTGGACTCGCCGAGGGTCACCTGACCGTCCGCCGCGATGGCGGTGCGCCCGTTCCGACGGACCCCGACGACCGTGGTGGAGCGGATCATCGCGCCGAGTTTACTCGCGGCGATCCTCCCGGGGTTCTTCATCGTCTCTTGTACCGTGGAGGCCACGACTGTCCGCGCGCGCCTGATCCAGTTTGCCGACTGGACACTCGTCGGCGCGTTCGCCTGGGTCGGCGGCGCCCATGCCGCGCGTGGCGATGCCGCCCTGGGGTTCGTAGGCCTGGCTGCCGCCGGCGCGACGGCGGCAAGGTTTGTGCAGACCGGCCGATCGGCCCAACGACGCCGACGCGAAGGCGCATTGCTCCGCACCCGCCTTCAGGAACTGCAAGGTCAGCTCGCCCTCCAAGTCAGAGCCGTGGACTCGCTCGCCGACGGCTTGGACGTGGCCCTGCTCATCTGCGACGACCGCATGGTGCTGCGTTTCGTCAACCGTGCCGCGCGCGAGATGTTCCGCCTCGACGGACCCGAAGGGCGCGGCCTGATCGAGGTCACGCTGTCCCACGAGTTGGAGCAGTTCATCCAATCGGCCCTGACCGAAGGCGGCATCCACCGGGCCGAGCTGCCCTTCCGCTACCCCGACGAGCGAATCGCGATGGTCAGCGCCTGGCGCGATCCCGATCTCGAAAACCGCACCGTCATCACCATTGCCGACATCACGCATCTGCGGAGGCTGGAACGCATGCGCGCCGACTTCGTCGCCAACGTCTCGCACGAACTGCGCACGCCGCTCACAGTCATCCGCGCGATGGCCGAGACCATGCGCGACGACCCCGAACTCGACGCCGCCACGGAAGAGCGCTATCTCCAGCGCATCATCGCCGAGGTGGATCGCCTGAGCCTGATCTCGAACGACCTGCTCATCCTGAGCGCCGCCGAAAGCAACCCCGTGCGCAAGCAGGATTGCGACCTCGGCACGGTGGTGCGCGACGTGATGGCCAACCTGCAAATCGTCGCGGCCGATAAGGGGCTGCGCCTTGCCTACGAAGGCCCCGAAACGCTGACCATCCAGGCCAACCCGGCCCAGATCGCCCAGGTGGTCTGGAACCTGGTGGACAACGCGATCAAGTACACGCAGGAAGGCGGAGTCAAGGTGTCGCTGTCATCGAATGACCATCGAGCGAGGTTGGTCGTGGAGGACACGGGCGTCGGCATCGCTTCCGAACATCAGGAACGCGTCTTCGAGCGTTTCTACCGCGTGGATCGCGCCAGATCGCGTCAGAGCGGCGGCACGGGACTGGGTCTGAGCATCGTACGGCACATTGTGGAAGCCCACGGCGGCAGCGTTGCCATCGAGAGCGACCTGAACCGGGGCAGCACCTTCTCAGCCGACCTGCCCATCGGCTGATGGGAGGGGCGGCACGTCGGAGGAGCGCTTGGTCATCATGACGTCGTATCGCCATCGGGATTGCATCGCGGCGAACGCCGCGTTGTCCCGGAGTTCTTGGCCCACCAGCCACGTGTATCCCGCGAGGGCCACCGTCAGGGGCACCAAGCTCAGCGCCTTCCAGCCGCGAGGCATCCGCGAGAGTGCCACGGCCCCGGCCAGGAGGCTTGGAATCCCCAACGAGGTCGTCAGCCAAGGCGCAGCGCCAGACTGTTGAGCCCATAGAACGGTGAGGGCGCTGCCGGCCAGGCCCACCAGAGCCGCGCCGACCCATGCGAGCGGTGCGGCGAGGAGCCGTCGGGCGATCGCATCGAGGACGATGGGAAGAACCACCAGGAACAACACCGGCAGCCACTTCCCTGTCGCGCCCAACCAAAGGAACAAGACCGCGACGGTTCCCGCCGCCAAGAGCGCGGAGCCCGCCTCCGGAAGACGCCTCTGAAGCCATCCGAGGGGCAACGACACGCCGACGGCGAGAACGGCGGCGAGGACGCCCAGCAACCCCAACGAGCGACGGCGAACGCCTGCCAAGGGCTCCTCCTGTTCAACCTCGCGATGCTCCATCAAGTCCTGCAATGCGCGGTTGGACTGGGTGACCCGCTCGGTCAACTTCTGGGTCGCGGCCACGTATTGACTCCGGGAGACGGGGTTCAGCTCGTGGCGAAAGGCCACCGTGGTATGCGCCAAACCCGCCGCCGAATCGCCACCCACTTCCAGGGCCTTCAACGCTTCGCCACTGGCGCTGATCTCGCTTGCGTACCGCGAATTGTCGAAGATCCGTTGGGTCAACGACAACACGGCAACGGATGCAACGGTCGGCGAGTCGAGTTCGGACACCTTGGTTGCCAACAACTTCAGACCTTCCAAGTGCCCCAGCGGGATCGAATCCACCGAGAACGACGTTTCGATCCGCTCTCCCAGGTACCCGAGTTGTCTGCGCTGCCACCGCTGCATGACCGCCGGCTCGAAGGTCGCGTAATCGCGATACTCGCCATTGGCCCGGACGTGCCTGAGAGCCGCAAGAAGAAGCTCCCGGTCCTCGACCAGTGCAGCGGAAGCAGCCAGCAACATGGAGAAGTAACTGTTGGACCCCTCTTCGCTCAACCCTCGCAGAGCCAGGTACTCCAAGTGCGCGGATGCCTGCGCCCTATGATTCGCGTGCTTGAGCCCGACACCCAGGGAGATCCACCGGCGACCGAGCGTCGCCGCAACCGCACACTGGTCGGAAGGAGACAGGCGCAGATCGGAGATCTTGGAGAGCACCCAGGGCAAATCGCCACCCGCTTCGGCTTCGGCAAGATAAGACGCCAAACGGTCGCGGCGGTCCGCCGCCTCCGCATTGCCCTTCAACGCGGCCGAATCGGCGCCCAGCAACAACACGGCGTGGAGCCGAACCACCCAATAGGCGCCTGGAAAAGCCGCGATTGACAGGGCCAGAGGGACGAACGCGAATGCCGCGAGGACGGTCGCCGCCCGACGCAAGCGCCTGGTCACTCGACGGCCTCGCTGCCGCCAGCGGACTCGACCCACTCAAGCGGAATTCCCGACGCCCGTTGCTCCATCGCCGATGTTGACAGGAAACCCAAGGAGATCATAAACAAAAGGAGCCCCAGTCCAATACTCAGACCCAGAAGCTCCGAGTGCCATTGGCGGCGCAACACGGCTCGACGGATCAACCGGGTTTGGCGCAACGTCGGCGAAGCACCCGAGTAAGAACGACGGTAGGCGTGGAAGGGGTCGCTCACGACTCACGGGCCTCCCACCGCTCGCGAAAGGCGGCCTTTGCCGCGTTGAGCCTCGAGGCCACGGTCCCGACGGGCGCCCCTGTGATCGAAGCGATCTCCGAGTAGCTCAGCTGCTCGCCCACCGCCAACGCGAGCACGGTTCTCAGTTCCACAGGAAGCGTGGCCAGCACCTCGCGAAGGGCCAGGTCGGTGAAGGGGTCGCCCTCCTGGGGCGTCAGCATCTCTGGATTGGCGTCGGCGGACCAACGCCGAACGCGCTTGGCCTTCCGGAGGAAGTTGCGCGCTGCCCGCACCGTGACGCACCGAATCCAATGATCGGGGTTGGGGTGGGTCCGCAACTTGTCGAACGAACGGACGGCACGCAACATCACGTCCTGCGCCACGTCGTGCGCCGATTCGGCGTCGAGCACGATGTGGTATGCCAACCGAAACACGACTTCGCGGTAGCGCTCAAGGACCGAGCCGACGGCATCGGTATTGGCGAACGCGACAAGACGGAAGTCCAGAACAGCCTGAACACCATCCGAGCCCAGCTTCGCGCCGCGCCTATCCGCCATCGCCTCCATTATCGCCCAAAGGCGGCAGACCGCGCGACTTGAGCTCCGCGGTGAACTCGGCGCCCGCGCCCGCGAGCAGTTCGTCCAGTGAGGCCAACTGCACCGAAAGCTGCTGGTCGAGCATCGCGAACACCTCGTAGGCCTGATCGGTCGGACGGAAGTCGCCCTGCAGAACGACGCCCAGAAGCGAAGCGATCTTGTTGTTCAGCCGGATCGGGTAGTTGAGGGGGTCTTGGCCGCTCTGGTTCCGCACCTGATAGATCTCTTCCTCGATCGCCGAGAGCTTCGCGGCCAGCGCTTCGCCTTTGGCCTTCAGGTCGCCGTGCTTCTCGATGGCCGAAGCGATCGAACGCTTCATGCCCCTGATCTTGACCACCGCGGTGTTGGCGTCGTTCGTGCGCTGCGAAATGCGCCTCGCGAACAGGAACTGGGCCACCGTGTCGGCCTCGGTCGCACTGCTGTTCGGCGAGTTGCGCAACCGGAACGTCTCCACCTGCACGTCGCCATCGGCCGTCATCACCACCCGGTACTCCCCCGGAGGCGCAGGGATGGGTCGCGCGCCTGCGGCCCACAAGATCATCCCCGGGAAGCCCTGGAACGAGGGGTAGCGGAACGTCATCGCGATGCGGTGGGCGCCAGCGGTCTTCGGCCCTTCTTGCGTGTGGACCTTCTCGCCCCAAGGGTCGAACACTTCGAACTGGACCTTCTGGGCATCCTTGGGCAACACGTAGGTCGCCAGCAATCCCGAGGGCGGGTTTTGGCCACCCACCGGCGCGGGCCCGCCGCGCGAGCGACCGCCGCGGCCGCCGAATCCGCCGCCAAAGAAGTTGCGCGTGGCATCGGGAATGGGGAACAGCTTCACCCTGCCGGCGTCGCCCGAGTACAGGTTCCGCATGGGCCCGATCTCGTCCAGCACCCAGAACGAACGACCGTGGGTCGCCACGATCACGTCCGCGTTCTTGATGGCGATGTCGTGAATCGGCGAAACGGGCAGGTTTCGCTGCATGGACTGCCAATGATCGCCCGAATCGAACGACACAAAGATGCCCAACTCCGTGCCCGCGAACAGCAAACCCCGTCGCACGGGATCTTCGCGCACCACGCGGAGGAAGGCGTTCGGCGCGATGCCATCCACGACGCGCTCCCAGTTCTGGCCGAAGTCGAACGTTCGATACACGTACGGAGCGTGGTCGTCGTTCTCGTGATTGTCCACGGCGATGTAGGCCGTACCGGCATCGTGGGGCGACGCTTCCACGCTGCTGACCAGACCCCACTCCGGCATGCCCTTGGGCGTGACGTTCTTCCAAGACGCCCCGCCGTCCACCGAGACGTGCACCAGTCCATCGTCTGAACCCGCCCACAACACGCCCGGCACCTTGGGCGATTCGGCGAACGCGAACACCGTGCCGTAGTACTCGACGCTGGTGTTGTCCTTCGTGATCGGCCCGCCGCTGGGGCCCATCGTCCGCTTGTCGTTTCTGGTCAGGTCTGGGCTGATCTTCTTCCACGTTTCGCCCATGTTGGTGCTGACCATGACGTGCTGCGAGCACGTGTAGAGCTTGTTCGCGTTGTGGGGCGAGAACACGATGGGGAACGTCCACTGCATCCGGTGCACGAGGTCCGCCGCACCATGACCCATGGGGTTGTCCGGCCAAGGATTCACGTTGCGGCTCTCGCCATTGCGGTGGTTGAGCATCTCCAGCAAGCCGCCGTAGCTGCCGCCGAACACGATCTCGGGGTCGTCGGGCTTCACGGCGATGTAGCCGCTCTCGCCGCCTGCGGTTCCCGTCCACGCGTCCGGACCGATCAGGCCGCCGGTCGTCCGGCTGGCGATGCGGATCGTGCTGTTGTCCTGCTGCGCCCCGTAGATGCGGTACGGGAAGGCGTTGTCGGTGGTGACGTGATAGAACTGCGCGGTTGGAATGTCCTGTTCCGTCCAAGTTGCCCCACCGTCCTTG
>JACFNW010000121.1 GCA_019454665.1 Fimbriimonadaceae bacterium
CGTTGTTATGCCGAAATGGCGTTCGCGAAAATAACGAAGCGTCTTATTGTGCCGAAACGCCGCTCGGCACATTAGCGCCAGGACTCAGAGCACGCGGGCGAGGTCGAGGGTGGCCAGCACCCACGCGCCATCGGGCTCGAACGCAGCTTCCGGATCGAGCCGGCGCATCAGGGCGAGCGAGGCGCGGTTGGTCGCCAGCACCGGGCAGACCAAGCGCGCGATGCCTCGGCTGCGCGCGGCGAGTGCCAGGTGCATGAACAGCGTCCGCCCCAAACCGACGCCTTGAAAGTCGTCCGCCACGGCCACGGCGGCTTCGGCCTGCGATGGGTCGCGCGGGTCGCGCACGAATCGGGCGACGGCGACGCCCCGCACCGCGCCCGCCGAGCGGATGGTCGCCCCGATCGCGTAGTGGTTCGAGCCGTCCAGTTCGGTCAGGTAGCGCAGCTCCTCGGCCGAGAACCGCCGCTTCACCGTCCCGAACCGGTGGTAGACCGTCTGATCGCGGGCGGTGCGCAGGGCACGGACGAAGAGGGGTTTGTCTTCGGGGCGAACCTCGCGCATCCGCACGACCCGCCCATCTTTCAGGGGGAGCCGATCGCCCTCCTCGCGCCGCCCGGTGAGCCACCAAACGGCGGCGACACCGGCTCCGGCGGCCAGCCACCACGTCCAAGTGCGGACTCGCGCCATCGAAGGGATTGTGCCACAGAGCACTTCGGGGCGACGGGCCCGCCCGTCAACGGTATCATGAGCGCACACCCGTGAGCACCGGACGACGCTTCTACGATCTGGCGCGCGCCCACGTCAACAGCGAGTGGGACCGCCTCAAGGACTTGGACATCTTCGACAAGATCAGCGATGGCCTGCACCGGTCGGATGCCCAAGCGGAGCTGGATGCGGCGACACCGGCGACCACGGAGACCGAATCGGTGGCCTTCGAGCGCATCGAGTACGTGGTCGAGAAGCGCGTGGTGACCGACCCCGAGGAGAAGCGCCGGATCGCCCGATCGGTGTTGGGCGTGGGGGCCGAAGCCCAGTACGAAGAAATCCGCGAGGCGTTCGAGCGGCTCTCGCGCCGGGCCAACCCGTCGAACTTCCCCGACAACACCAGCGAGCGGAAGCAGGCCCAGGAGCTTCACCGTCGCGTGCATCTGGCGTACCAGACGCTGACCGAGAACATGGACAGCACCGAGCGACGGTTCAAGAACCTCGAACTGGATTGAGTTTTTGGGGCATGAGAGACGACGTTCTCGCCCATAGTTCGGCCACCCGCCACGAGAAGCCCGCCTGGCTGCAGGAGCGGTTGCGGTGGTTCCAGTCTCTGCAATTCGGCATCATCCTTCACTGGGCGCCCTACAGCCAGTGGGATTGCTGCGAAAGTTGGCCGCTCGTGCCCGAGGACACGTGGGCGCGGGGCGAGTGCAAGCCTTGGGTCGAACGCGGCAAGGACCTGGAGCGGTTTCAACGCGATTACTGGAATCTGCCCGCCACGTTCAACCCGACCCGCTTCGATCCGGACGCATGGGCGCGAACGTTCGCCGAAGCCGGCGCCAAGTACGTCTGCTTCACCACCAAGCACCACGACGGCTTCTGCATGTGGGACACCCAAACCACGGACTACAAGATCACGGGACCGATCTGTCCGTTCCACACGCACCCCCAAGCCGATGTGACCAAGGCGCTGTTCGATGCGTGCCGCAAGCAGGGGCTGGCGATCTCGGCGTACTTCTCCAAGGCCGATTGGCATTGCCCCGACTATTGGAACCCCGAGACCGGCCCGACGCACCGCGGCGCGAACACGCTGGACGACCCCGAGCGATGGGAGCGGTTCGTCCGCTACACGCATGAGCAGATTCGCGAGCTGATGACGGACTATGGGCCGATCGCCGTCCTGTGGCTGGATGCAGGCTGGGTCAAAGGCAAGGAGGACATCCGCATGGCCGAGATGGTGGCCATGGCGCGCGCGCTTCAGCCCGGCCTGATCGTGGCCAACCGCACGGTCGGCGACGAGTTCGAGGACATCGTCACTCCCGAGCGCGAGCTGCCCGAGGGGGACCTGGGTTCGCCGTGGGAGGCATGCCTGCCGCTGTGTCCCGATTGGAAGTACGTCTCGGGCCAAGCGCCCCGCTCGGCGGAGGAGGTGGTGGCCGAGATCGAGTTTGCTAACCGAAACGGCGGGAACCTTCTGCTGGGCATCGCGCCGATGCCGACGGGCGAACTGCCGCCCGCCCAGGTGGACGTGTTGCGCGAAATCGGTCGGATGCGGGCGCGGTTCGAGGCTGGAGCCCCCGACCGGAATTGAACCGGTGACCTCCTCTTTACCAAAGAGGTGCTCTACCTCTGAGCTACGAGGGCATCCTGAAGCGCTGGGGCCAACCATTCACAGAGAACGCTGGTGGGGAGTGTAGGATTCGAACCTACGAAGGCGTTCGCCGACAGATTTACAGTCTGTTCCCATTGGCCACTCGGGCAACTCCCCAGCGCACCCGGAAGATATACCACATCGCCGTGCCCGAGTCCCCATGTTTGGGCCAGAATCCCAGCATGGATTCTCGGGCACGGGCGCGCGGCGAACCTATCGGCTCACGAACACCGAGTATTCGTAGGTCAGCGTCCGCTTCTTGCCAGGCTCCAAGTCCACCGACCATTCGATCTCGTGGCGGGCGTTCACGGCTCGGAGGCCCTTGCCCAGTGTCCGCACCTTGGGCACGTCCGAGTTCGCGATCAGTTCGCCGGTCACGCTCTTGGTGACGATCAAGCGAACGGCCTTGTCTTTGAGGTTGGTCAGTTCGACCGTGCCCTTCACGCGGACCTTGTCATAGTAGCCGCCACGGATTTGGGTGGCGTCTCGGTCACGAGCGACCTCTTCTTCGAAGTCCTCGCCTTTCACGTCGAGCGCCTTGGTGATGCGGACGTTGGCTTCGCCGCCTGCGCTGGTGTAGGTCATCATGTCCTGCCCGAGGATGTTGCCGTCCTTGGTCACGATGGCCGCGCCCGTGGTCAGCGGCTGGTTGGCCGTGTTCTTGAACTTGACCGAGTGCCAGATGTCGGCTTGGCTCGCGCCCGCCCCGGCGTAGTTGTCGTTCATCACGTAGTCGGGGATGGACCACTCGTACACGTGCTCGTACTCGCTCTCGGCCCCGAACAGGATGTAGTAGCCTCGATCGCCGGGGTTCATCGTGACGTTGGGTTGGCGGTAGAAGAACAGGTCCTCGGAAGACTCGCCGGGAATCGGCGACGGCTCGAAGTTGGCGTCCATGCTCTCCATGGCGCGTCCGGCCAACATCTGGTTGGCCATGGGGGCGGCCATCTTGGCGTTCTCGCGGTAGCCGATGCCCATCAGGGAGTTGACCCATTGGTTCATGTCGCCGGGGAACGCGAACGGGTCGGCGATGTTCAGGTAGGGCACGTTGGGGAAGCCGGTAACCAAGCGAAGCTCGATGTTCTTGATCGGCGCGAGGTCGTTGAGGATGGTGGCCTTGCCGACGAGGCGGAGCTTCTTGTCGTCAAGCAGTTCGACGGCGTAGTTCGGCGCCCACGTCATGCCCCGCTCGAGCGAGAGGAGGACCGCTTTGCCATCCTTCGGCCCCTGGAGGTTCATGCGGATGACCCGCTTGCGATGGGTGACCTTGCGTTGCCAGACGAGGTCGGCTTGCGCTTCGACTTGCTTGATCGCGCCCTTCTGGAGCGCGCGGATGGTGGTTCCCGCCGAGGTGCCGATTCTGACCACGGCGACCTGACCCGCTGCGGAGACGAGTTCGCCCGTTTCGACTTTGTCGTTGGTGAAGGTGAACGTGAGGACCTTGCCCACGTTGGCTTGAAGGATGTCGTCGAGCGAGCCGAGCGGCTGTTCGGTGGTCTCCTCGACGTGGGTCGAGACGACCTCGGTGAACTTGATGCCTGCCGTTCCGGTCACCCAGAACGTCCCTAGCACCGATTGGGGCAATTGGTCCACAACGTACTCGCCCGGCCCTTCGATGGTGGCTTGGCGGGTGACGACGGCGTACCCGTTCTTGAACAGCGATGCGGCCGAGATTTCGAGGGCGAGCGGTTTGGGCGCGGCGACGACGCCGGCGAGCAAGAGTGTGATCATCGTTCGGTTCCTTTGCGACCTGCAACAGGAAGGACGAACGTTGGGCGCGGAAGGTACGGTGGGGCCTAGCGCTCGGTGGGGTTCGGTGAGGTGAGGTGAGGTTCGGTTGAGGTTCGGTGGGGTTTGGCTGAGGTCCGGCTGAGGTTTGGCTGAGGTTTGGCTGAGGTTCGGCTGGCGTTGGGTCTAGAGACCGTGGGCGCCGTTCCGTTTGGTAGTATCCGAGACGATGTACGAGGTCCGGTATCTAGAGCCCGAAGCGATCCGCATCTACCGCGTCTCCGGCGCGGCGCACCCGCGCGTCGAGATCGAGGGCGACCGGACGATCCTGCAGGCCAAGTTCAAGCGCGTGTTCCCCTACTCGCGACCCGACCGGTTCTTTTCGGTGCAGGACGGGGCGAACAAGGAGGTCGGCGTGCTGCGGGATCTGGCGGGCCTCGACCTCGAGGAGCGCGAGATCGTGGGCCAGGAACTCGAGCGTCGGTACTACACGCCCCGGGTGAGCCGCATCCGCGACATCCGGCGCGACAGCGGGATGTTCCGGTTCGAACTCGACACCGACCGCGGCCCGGCGACGTACTTCGTGCGGAACTGGCGCGACAGCGCGCACGAGGTGATGCCCGGCCGCTGGCAGATCCTGAGCGTGGACGGGCAGCGGTTCCAGATCGAGGACCTGAACGCTCTCGACAAGCACAGCCAGAACCTGCTGTACCAGGAACTGTTCTGAGGCAATCATCGGAGTCAATCGGGCCGGAAGCTTCTTGCCCCTTTCGCACGTCATAATCCGATGTCAGCCATGGACTACATCGACCTCTTCTGCGGCATCGGCGGTTTTCATCAGGCCGCCAATCAGGTCGGCTCGAGACGCGGGCTGCCTCTCCGGTGCGTTTTTGCCTCCGACATTGATCCGGAGTGCCGCCGGGCCTACGAACACAACTATGGCCTGGCGCCAATCGGCGATATCCGGACGGTCGAGCCCTCAGACATCCCTGATCATGACCTGCTCTTTGCGGGATTCCCGTGCCAACCCTTCAGCATCATCGGCGACTTGAGAGGGTTTGACGATACCCGCGGGACACTCTTCTTTGAGATCGCGCGAATTCTGCAGGAAAAGAAGCCGAAAGCTTTCATTCTAGAGAACGTCAAGATGCTCGTCGGGCATCAACAAGGCAGAACACTCGCACGGATAACGGAGACGCTACACGACCTTGGCTATAGCGTCACATATCGCGTGCTGAACGCATTGGACTTCGGGCTGCCCCAGAAACGAGAGCGTGTCTTTATCGTCGGATTTCGAGACCCAAGCCCATTCGTGTGGCCCCATGGCGGGGTGCCAATGAAGCCGTTACGCGAATTGTTGGAGCCCGAGGTCCATCCTCGATACCTCGCTTCGGAAGCCATCCGACGATCTAGAGCGGAGTGGCACACCAAAGAAGGTCAGCCCACGATCTGGCACGAAAACAAGGCTGGGAATGTCAGCAAGTATCCGTATTCCTGCGCACTGCGGGCTGGAGCTTCGTACAATTATCTTCTCGTTGATGGAGAACGTCGCCTTACTGAACGGGAGATGCTGCGGCTGCAAGGTTTTCCCGACACTTTCGAGATTGTATGCAACCACTCGCAGACTCGGAAGCAAGCTGGCAACTCCGTCCCGGTTCCGATGGTTGCCTCGGTTTTGGACCGTGTTCTTGATGCGTTGCAATCTCATGGTGGCTATCCCTTGGCCTCGCAAAGCCATGAGCAACTAGAGTTCGTGATGGAGAAACGTTGGAAGAACCGCGACTGAGGACCGTTGACAAGGCAAATGCTCCGTATCCGTTGAACGAACTCGGCCCACGAGTTCTGAGATCGATCGGACGCTCTATGCTTGCATCGCTCATTGTGCGCGGCACCGATCAGTTTGAAGGCACGGATTGGGAGCGTGCGTTTGCGAATGCTATCGGAGCTGACTGGAAGCCGTCTAATGTGGGTCTGGACGACGTAGTGTTAGGTAATTGTTGCTGGGGTGCAAAAACAGTGAAGAACAACAAGCCGTTCTCAGCGAGAGCGGTGCGACTGATCAGCGGCAGGAACAGCTTGGACTTTAGCTATGGCATTTCGGATGTGCGAAGTATCGATGAATCGGAAGTTGGTGCCCGCGTCTTGGCAATCTACAACGATAGGGTATCGTCTGTGCGCGCTCGCTTCAAACACGTTCGCACCGTAGTCTTGATGAAGGGGCCCGACCTTCGTGAGAACGCCGTGTTCGAGGTCGAGACGGTCCGGCTTGAGGCGGAAAAGTTTGTTTGGAGCTGGAACAAGAATGGCAATCTGGTGGGCTTCGAAAACGGAGTTCAAAGGGTAACATGGCAACCGCATGGGTCCCAGTTTACGCTTCATGAATCTGTGCCATCAAGTCGGAGCATGTTCAGGCTTCTTCCTCCGGATAATGTTTTCGAGATCAGTGCGATTCGCTTGCTCGAATCCGTAGGATTTGAGGAGGACTGGGTTCAGGTGGTTGAGTCAGTTTAGACTCATCGTTCGATTGGTGCGGGAGTTGGCTGTGGAGGTTCTTGGCATTGCCCGACACGTCTATGGCGCCGTGCTCGATGCCGTGTATCCGCCTCAGTGCGCGTTGTGCGGCACGATGGGCGACCCGGCTTACTGTTCGCCTTGCCGCGACGAGACCGAGTGGCTCGAGCCCCGCGTCACCACCCTGATC
>JACFNW010000122.1 GCA_019454665.1 Fimbriimonadaceae bacterium
CCCCGTGTTCGCCTCGATCGCGATTCCCGTGAACACGCTGATCGCATGGCTCTTTTCCCTGTTGCCGAACGAGGTCGGGGCTTACATCCCAATGCCGCCGATCGTCCTGGTGGTGAACTGGCTGATCATCGACGGGACGTTCATCCGCATCATGTGCGACCGATTCGACACCCAATCGCAAGCGATGGCCGACCAGTACTCGCTGGGAGGCGAGGGAGCGTGAGCTTCGTTTGTGTCGGGCTCAGGTTCGGACCGAGATTCGGATCCGAGTTCCCGAGCCTATGGGAGTCGGGCGATTTCGAGGAGCTCTAGCGCAAGCGCTGACGGCTACTCCATGTATTCCATCTCGCGCAGCGCGGTCGGGTTCTGACGCCAGTCCTCCCGCACCTTGACGAACAACTCTAGATAAACGGGCCGCTCGAGCAACCGCTCGATATCCAACCGCGCCTCGGTGCCGATCGTCTTGAGCATCGCGCCCTTCTTGCCGATCAGGATCGCCCGCTGGCCCACGCGCTCCACCACGATCGTGGCGTTGATCTTGACGCGCCCGCTCGGCTCTTCGATCCAGTCGTCCACCAGAACGCCTGTGGCGTACGGCACCTCTTGCTTGGTGCGCTGCATCACCTTCTCGCGCACGAACTCTGCGGCCATGAACCGGCTCGATTGGTCGGTCAGGGCGTCCTCGTCCCATGCGGGCGGACCCTCGGGCAGCCGTGCGACCAGCATCGAAAGCAGTTTCTCCACGTTGTCGCCCTTGGTGGCCGTCGTGAGCATGTAGTCCTCGTCGCCCACGCCGAGCAGGTCGCGATAGGCCTCGACGTGCTGGACGACGAACTCGGCCTTCAGCAGGTCCATCTTGTTCATGCACAAGATGAGCTTGCCGCTCGCGCCGCCATAACCCGATTCGCGGATCGTCCGGGCGATACGCCGCTCGTCCTCGTCGGGCCTTTGCGAGGCGTTCACCACGTAGACCACCAGGTCGAGGTCGGCCAGGCTGCCGCGCGCCGATTCCACCATGGCTTTGCCGAGCCGCGTGTGCGGTTCGTGGATGCCGGGCGTATCCACAAAGGCCACCTGGAACTCGGGGCGCGTCACGATGCCGAGCAGGCGGCGGCGCGTGGTCTGCTTCTTGTTGCTCGTGATGGCGACCTTCTGGCCCACCATGTGGTTGAGCAACGTGCTCTTGCCCACATTGGGTTTGCCGACGAGGGCGACCATGCCATAGCGGTGTTCCATGGCCTACTCCCGCTTCCTGAACACGATGTTGATGTCCGCCTCGGGGTAGCCCTCGGCCCGTTCGCCGCCTCCGTTGCCGCGCTTTTTGCGCCGTCGGCGTCTCCTGCGTCCGGTCTGGCTCGCGTCGTCCGATTCGGAATCGTCCTCCGGTTCGGCTTCGGCGGCTGCTTCGTCAATCTTGGGCCAGAAGAAGATGTCGTCCGCGATCTCGTCGCCCTCTTCGCCGACCATCCACTCGTCGAGCTTGATGATGGGGATGTCGAAGTTCAGCTGGTCCTGACTGAGCGTGTCGGCCCGCTGCTCGGGCAGTTGCTCCATGTGCAGAACGGTGGCCGGGTCGGTGACCAACATCGCTTCCAGATCGTGCCGCGGCCCGACCATGAACACGCTCGTGGTCCCTGCGATCGCGTGGAATCGAATCTGGCGCGAGTCCTCGGCCACCCACGATTCGTTGAGCACGTCGTAGGCGCTCCACTTGTCGGGGAGCGCCAGGGTCCTCGGCCCGCTGCTGGTGGCGTGGAACGTTAGGAACGGGGGTCGAACGTGGACCACATCGTCGCCGAAGCTCCAAACGTGGGCGCCGGCGGCTTGCGCCAGCGCGCGGATCAGGCCCGCCGGAACCGGCGGCTCGCCCAGGAAGACCGAGGTCCAATCCAGATGCGGCTCTCGGGCGTGACGGCTTTCGTGCACGACGAAGCTGGGCAGGCCGGTCTGCGTGTATTCACCAAGGACCGACGCATCCTCCGGTATCGCGAAGTAGCTCGGCTCCAGGTTGACGTCGTCGGTGCCGTGCTTCTCGTCGAAGCTCTCGCAGAACGGGTGGCGTCGGTTGCGGATCGTGGTGCCCGACTTGCTGTTGAAGGGCTGGGGCCGCAAGGCGATGCCCGTGATCTCGCGCACGCGCTCCAGCGATTCCCGTCCTCCATCGAACAACCCGGCGCCGTACAGCCAGAACAGCACCTTGCCATCGCGCTGGAGTCGCGACTTGATCGCCGACCGATACTCGGGGCGCATGTCCCACGCGTTGAGGAAGACGTAGAGCTTGCTCTCGGGGAACACCTCGCGATGCGCCAGGTCGCTGAGCAGATAGAACGCCGCGCTGAGGCCCGACTTGAGGACGGCATCGCGGACGTTGCGGACCAGGTGGTTGAAGCCCGTCGGGTCGCCCAAGTACGCCAGCGAGCGTTCGTCAATAAACACGGCGACATCGGGGGGGCTCATCGGCGTCTCAAGCCGACGCACCAGAGACTGGATCGCGGTTTGAGCCCGCGTCCACACGCTGGCCGGTCGAAGCCAGCCGTTGCCCCAAAGGTCCATCCAGCACACGCCCGACCCATGCGCCAAGGCCACGCCCAACCCGCGCCAGTGGACGCTCTCCAGCGCCTGCGGCGTCTTGATCACCGGGTTGAACTCGTCGGGCTCCTGAATGTTGCTGATCGAGGTCTTGAAGTCCTCTTCGCTGACGTACAGTTTGCCGTTCAGACTGAAGCTGTCCACGGGACCGGGGAACGGCGCGGCCTCGCCAGGCGTGCGGTTCTTGTAGCTCGGCGGGCCGGCGATGAAGTCCACCTCCCTCGTGCGGAGCAGCTTGCCGAGCGAGAGGTGGCCCGAATACGGGTGCGACCACTCGAACGAATAGCCGTAGCTCACGCCGACCAGGAAATGGCCGTCGCTCGCCTTCTTGGCCGTGTACGCGAGCTCGCCGATGCGGAACACCGTGGCATCGCTCAGGAAGAAATGGTAGTCCACCCAACGCCGCTGCTTGCGCTCGGTGCGCATGAACCGCTCCTTGCGCTGGTTGGAGCGCTCGAACGGGGGGACCGAGATCGTGCGGAAATCCACCTGCCCATCGAACCAGGCGGCGCGCAGGGAAACAACGTCGTCGTTGTAGCGCGTCCGGGCCCAATCGCGGAACTTGTCGCGCGCAGCGGCCGAGTTGTCGTAGCCGTTGTCTTCGGGGTAGAACCACTCGCCCCGGTCGAGCTGGACGCCCATGATGTGGTCCTTCTGCCCGAGCAGGCGCAAGCGGCGCACCAGGCCGTCCAGACATTCGTTGGCCGCTCCCCAGAACTGGTCGTCGCACACACTGGGCTCGGCGAGCGTCCCATCGAGCCAAGTGAAACGGGCGCGTTGGTACCGAAGTTCCCAGCCGCGGGGCGCGACGAACACGATGCGGAAAACGACCTGGGCCTCGGGGTCCGCCTCGACGGCCTTTTTGAGCAAGTAGGCGGCGAACTGAGCGGTCTCGTCCACCAGCGTCGGATCCACCTCGAGGTCGAGCAGCAGCGCATGAATGTGGACGCCGGCTTCGGCGGCCTGCTTGACCTGCTCCATGACCGTCATCAGCCGTTTCTCGTCGGTCGGGCTGCCGAAGAACCACAGCGGCGGGTAGATGCGGTGATCCTTCACCACGACGGGCATCCCGTTGTGCTGCACGACTTGCGGCGCTTCGGCGGGCGTGGCGACCGGCTCGCGGGCGGGGACGGTCGGTTTGGGCGGCTCGGCGGGCGCCTGGGGCTCGGCCACTGGTCGTGCGCCTCTGCGGCCCCGTTCGCGGGTGGCCTTGGGCGCAGGCTCGGGTTCTTGAACCTGCGGCGCTGTTGCCGCCACCGGCGCGGCTTCGGTCCGAGGCTTGCGTTCTCGTCGCCGTCGGCGGCGCGGCGCGAGGTTCGGGTCTTCGGCTTCGGCGCTTGCCGCGGGCTCTTCGGCCGCTGGTGCGGGGGTCGGCTCAGGCTTGGCGCGTCCACGGGACTCCTGCCGCTGCGGCCTTCCTTTGGCGGACTTGACGGCTTTAGGCCGCCAGACGGGAATCCAATGCTCTTCGCCCTCGAAGCCGGTCAGATCCAATTCGCTCTCTTGGTCGGAATCGCCTTGCGGGCCCAGCGCGACCTCCTGGAGCAGCGAGGCTTCGAGATCGGCGTCGGAGACGACCGCGGGCTCGCTTGGCGCGGGCTCGGCCTTTTGGCTTCGCGTGCGTCGGGCGCGCTTCGGCGCAGTTGCGGGCTGTTCGGGTTGAGGCTCCGGCTCGGGTTCGGGCGCGGTCGCTTCGGCGACCGGCTCCTGGGTCTTGGCCGTGCGCCGCGAGCGAGTCTTTGGCTTGGGCTCCTCCGTCGGGAGCGTCTCGGCGGCGGCCTCCTCGGCGGGTTGGGGCGCGGCTTTGGCGCGGGTGCGCCTGGACCTGGGCGGGGATGATTCGGTGGCGGTCTCTTCGGGCTCTGCGGCGGTGGCGATGTCCGGAGACGTGAGGTCGGTGGCTTTCTTAGATCGTGGCATGGCGTTCGGCGAGCAAACCGTTCGTCCAGTCTCTCAAGGCTTCCGGTGTTTCGAACCACGCATCGTGCGGCGCGCTTGCCAGTTCATGGGGCAACGCGGCCCCATAGGCCACCGCTGCGAACGCGCATCCCGCCGCCAGGGCGCAATGCGCGTCGTGCGTCGAATCGCCCACGAAGACGGCGTCTGCCGGCTTGACGCCGAGTTTCTCGCAGGCGAGCAACGCGGGATCGGGAGCGGGCTTTGGCCGTGCCACGTCGCTGGCGCAAACCGTGGCAGCGATGGCATCGCGGGCTGGAAATCGTTCGAGAAACCACTGGAGTTCCTCGTCGTTGCGGCTGGTGACGAGCGCCACGGGGCGCCCGGATCGTTGAAACGCTCGCAACGCTTCGATCGCGGGTTCGAACCACCGTTCGAGGTGAACGTGGTGTCGGTATCGTGAAATCGTATAGGCGACTCGTTCCCGGAGTTCGTCTTCGGCGAGGTGCCGTTGGGCGAACAGGGGGTGTTGCATGACCAAGGGGGTTCCGATCGTCTTCATGAGATCGGTCGCGGCCGGGCGGAATCCATCGAAGAACTCGACGGCGTCGGCCAAGCCCTGCAGGATCATGTGCAGACTGTCGGCCAGCGTTCCATCCACGTCGAAGAGAGCGGCATGGAATCGGCTGGGATCGAGCGAGACGTGCATCGCTGCCGAGGAGTATGGCAGATTCGGCGGGCCTCGTGCCCGCTCAGGCTCGGGAATCGCTTGGAGGGTCCCGATAAAAGAAGAGAGCCCTGACCGCAGTCAGGGCTGTTTGGGAGGAGGTTTTCAGTTCGGATCGCTTTTTGCCGGTGGAGAGAACACCGATTGCGATCTCTGTCTGAGGAGAGGTTATTGGTTGGTTGGTTGGTTGGTTTGGTTGGTTGGATACAAATCGCCAAACCACCGGCCGACCTCTTCCTCCTGGAACTGGAGCCTCACGCTATTCTGCTTTCTCGATATTTCGTTTTGCTGACAGGGGATACTTTACACCACCGGAATCCGCCTGTCAAGGGTGTTTTCGACTTTTTTGCAAAAATCTCCTTTTGCGAAGAAACGATACCCTGGCCCAAACAAACACATAAACGACAGGACACTAGGACCGTAGCCCCAGTCTCCTGTCGAGACCTCCCTTGCGAGCGACCAACGCACCCGCAAGGGCTCTGAAACTGTTTAGCCGTCTAGGCGAACTGAACGACTGCCTTCAGTCGCACCCCATCGGCTGCGGTCAGCGGACGCGCGGTCATGCGCGGCATCGCCACCGTCTCGGCCGTGTCGTCGAGTCGCTTCGGCTGGCCGCCGACGCGAAAGAGACAGGTCTTGCCATTGGACGGCATCGCCTTCCAGTGGCGTTGGAACACATTGGCTTGCGGGGACCAACCCACAACACCGACCTCGCTGCGGAGACCGTCCGCCAAGGCCTGAGAATCGCCAACCGTTTTGGAGAATGGATTCCTCATGTAATGAATGCTCCTTGAGTGCTTGCAGCGCGCCGTGTGCGGCTTGCGCCCGAGCACGGCCAACCAACGTCCCCAGCGCCCAATGGCGTTGGAGGACTCGACCCAGGGAAACCAACCCTGGACAATGTTCGAAGACGACGAGCCTTCGGGTGCCCGCGTTCAGGCGGGCGGGCGTCGCGGTGGTGAAATCGTGGATCTCTTAGCTGCTCGTTACCGCATGGGAAAATGCCGACCCCGAGATGTGGAGGCGCGTGTCCGCCACCCCCGGGGTCGAGTCCATTGCAGATTGAAATCTCGTCGGAACACGTCCCGTCGAGGCTAGAGAAGGAGGATAGTGAAGCAAAAGCGTCGTTCGGCGGACGCAGTGACCCCTGGAAACCAGAGGCGCGAACCGCTGCGCGGCCTTCTCCGTGCAAAGGAAAGGGTGACCCAGGCGGCGACAGCGAGCTGCCCTCGCCGCCGGGGTCGAGTCCATTGCAAGTTGAAATCTCGTCGGAACGCATCCCGCCGAGGCTAGAGAAGGAGGATGGTGAAGCAAAAACGTCGTTCGGCGGGCGCACTGACGCCCCCGGAACTCGGGCAAAGCCCGTTCGGCCATGGATGGGCCGGATGCCGCTACCCACGGGCGCCTCCTCGCAACAGGAAAAGTGCGACCCCGAGATGTGGAGGGGCGTGCCCGCCACCCCCGGGGTCGAGTCCATTGCAGTTTGAAATCTCGTCGGAACGCATCCCGCCGAGGCTAGAGAAGGAGGATGGTGAAGC
>JACFNW010000123.1 GCA_019454665.1 Fimbriimonadaceae bacterium
GTGCTCATCGGCCCGCCTGGCGTCGGCAAAGGGACGCAGGCGGGTCTTCTCAAATCTCGTCTCGGCATACGCCATATCTCGTCCGGCGACGTGTTCCGCGCGGAGATCAACGCGGGCTCCGAGTTGGGAAGTCTTGCCCAAAAGTTCATTGACGCCGGCGAACTGGTTCCCGACGATGTGACCGTGGGCATGATGGCCCGGCACCTGGAGACCAAGGACCCCCACGACCGCGGGTTCGTGCTGGATGGTTTCCCGCGCACGGTCGCCCAGGCCATCGCGCTCGACGCCAAGCTGGAGCCCACGGGCCAGGGCATTTCGCGGGCCATCGCCATCGAAGTCCCCGACGAAATCCTCGTCGAGCGGTTGGGTGGACGGCGAATGGGCAAGACCGACGGCAAGATCTATCATGTCGCATTCAACCCGCCGCCCCCGGGCGTCGAGGTCATCACCCGCTCGGACGACATGCCCGACGTCATCCGCGAGCGGCTACGGGTGTTTCACGAGAACACCCGGCCCGTGGTGGACTACTACCGCGAACGCGGCAAACTGCGGACGGTGGACGGCATGGCCGATCTTGAAGTGGTGTACGCCGAAATCTGCGCCGCCATGTATCAATGATTCGCATCAAGAAACCGGAAGAAATCGCCGTCATGCGCGCCAACGGCGCGATCGTCGCCCAGGTCCTGCGCGAGTGCGCCGCCGCGATCGTCCCCGGCAAGACGACGGCCAGACACCTAGACGATCTGGGCGAGAAGATCATCGCCTCGCACGGTGGGACGCCCTCGTTCAAGAACTACCGCGGCTATCCAGCGGCCATGTGCATTTCCAAGAACAACGTGGTCATCCACGGCATTCCCGACGATGTACCGTTCGAGGAAGGCGACATCGTGGACCTCGATGTGGGCGTGTTCCGAAACGGCTTCCATGCCGATGCCGCTTGGACCTACCCCGTGGGCGAGGTGGACCGCGACGCTCAGAAGTTGCTCCGCGTGTCGGAAGAGGCGCTGAAGCAGGGAATCGCCAAGGCGCGCGTGGGCAACCGGGTGGGCGACATCGGCGCCGCCGTCCAGCGCTACGTCGAGTCCAACGGCTTCTCGGTGGTGCGGGACCTCGTCGGCCACGGCATCGGGCGCGAACTGCACGAAGAGCCGAGTGTGCCCAACTTTGGGAAGGCGGGCAAGGGTGACCTGCTGCGGCCCGGCATGACGATTTGCATCGAACCCATGGTCAACGAAGGCACGTACAAGGTCGTCACGCTGGCCGACAAGTGGACGATGGTGACGGCTGACGGCAAGCGCTCCGCCCACTTCGAGCATACGGTGCACATCACGCGCGAGGGACCCGAGCTGCTGACGCTGGACACGCTCGCAAGCGCTAGATCCTGAGGACCTCGGCTACACGCCGTCGCCCGCTTCGGCCAAGAGCGTGAGGCGGCCCTTCGAGAAGGAACGCACCGAGCCCGACCAGCCCTCGTAGCCGTTCCACTCGGTCAGAATCTCGACTCCCGGCTTCCCATCGAGGTCCCATAGACCCGCGAAACGGGTGTGTCCTTCGAGGCCATTCTTCTTGCCGTCGGAGAAGTAGGCCGTGATGGTCTTGACATTCTTCCCGACCACGTGGCGGATGAGCCAAACGCTGTAGTCGTTCGGCCGCGGGTTGCTCATGTTCCCCGCGAAGGCGTTGTGAATCTGGTCCTCGGGCAGGCTGGAGGCGAAAATGAGGGCCTCTTGGGTGCCGTTTGCGTCAAGGTCCACCAACGCGATCGTCTGGATGTGGGGCTTGGGGTTCTTGAAGCCCTTGCCTTGGAGGAACGTCTTCACGGCGACGACGTAGGTGGGCGAGTCCGTCTTGGCGAACGTGACTTTGGGCGCAACCGGCTTCGGGCCGAACCATACGACGCCCTCGGCGCCCGTCCGGTCGGCCAGCGTCCATCCCCGATCCCCAGGAGCACCATCTTCGCCCTGGAACTTGAGGCTGCCCTTGAAGGGTTTGGCATCGCCGCGCTGGCCCAAAACAAACCCACCGGCATTGGTGAGCCGCGCCACGGTCGCCGACGCCACACTCGGCTTGGGCCAGGATTTGGAGAGCAGGCTGTCCATAGACCGCCACTGGCCTTGATCGCTCAAGCCGACGGCAAGACCACCAAACACGACGATTCCGCTTTGCGCCACCAGGGCAACAGCCATATGGACGATCATGGTCATTCACCTCGCAACGGGAGAATCGCGATTGTACTGGAAGGCCCTGGTCTGATTGCTCGGGGCACGCGTACTTTTTTCGACACGTCTTCACACGTGTCGTCCTCGTGGGCGGTGCGGGTGGCGCATTCGTCCCCCCGATCCCGTAGCCGCTGCACCTTGCGTTGCTCGAGCGCCGCAGGGCGGTCGGCGTCGTCGAACGGGCGACGCCGACCGAGAGCCTGAGAGCACTGCCGACGAAACCGGTGGCTGGCAGAATCAGGAGGGCTCATCTCAACCGTGAGACTTGCCGATGCTACCACCCGGAAGAAGTCGGCAAATGGCGACCGCAGTAGCCGATGATGATCTTTCGCTCGGACTGATCTACCTCGAAGTAGATTTGAACGCAACGTTCGGAGGAATTCCTGCCGATCGTTAGGTGCTTCTGCATGGGTTTTCCTTGATGCATTGGCCTGTCCCGACCATGCTTGCTCAAGGTCGCCTCAGATTCTCTTGGACTGTACTTCCAACCCTCACCAGCTTGAGGAGTAGCGAACCACTTCCAGTTTTCGTCAATCAGAACCTCCTCCACAGCCCTCAGTGCTCTCAGGGACATGAGGGCGTCGCCATGGGGGTGCGAGCGAGCCGATTTGAGGGCCTCCTTGCCGACCTCGAAGAGCCTGGACCCGAGAAAGATCATGAGTAGACCCAAGGTCAACTTATCCCGCTTACGCTTGGATGGCTCTGCTGGTTGCGAAGCAGTCGCTTGTACCCTTCGGGCCTTCTCCTCCAGCAGGCGGCCGTAGTCCAATTCGTAGTCACTGGGTCGCTCGGCGATGGCGCGATAGACGCCCTCCTGTTCCGTCCAGCAACCCAACTTCTTGGATGCGGCCAAGCCGAGAATCGCCTCTCGCGCGCTGGCCGCAACAGCGGGGATCGTGGACTCGTCACCGCTAAACGTTGCGACTTCATTGACCGATCCTCCCGGATTCCAAAGCAGGACCTTGCCATCGAAGGCCGGGATGTCCAATCCACAGCGCTCGAGCAGCGCCGTTTGTGCTCTCACGGGAAGCCTGAAAACGGTCGCGACCGACATGACCTCGGAGTTCACCGCGCTGACCAGGCGGTGGTGGACATCCTCACCTATCAGAAACGCCGGAGAGCGTCTGTCGGCCACGAGCACCACGGGATACGGGAACAGTGGATTGCGAAGCACTTCGTCAACGAGTTGCCTTACCGAAGGGCATCGCTCTTCGTATTCGCTGAGGAAGAGGATCTTCTCTTGATTGGATGCTTCGTAGTCGATTAGAAAGTCTTCCTCTTCTTCGTCAAACACCAAAAAGGGCCGGTCGCACCAGGAGTCAATGGTTTCGGCATCATCAACGGAGGACGTTGGTTGAGTGAGATGCTGTGTTACTTCTAACAATAGGTATGAAGGCGCAACGGCCAGGTCTTCCTTGTGGGCATAGAGAGTGAGGATCCATGGATACTCTCGTCCGGCGTGGGCGCATTCCACATCAAGAAAGAACTTGCGTTCTTGAAGAGTGATTGGAATCCGCAGCCGGTAGTAGTCCACTGGCTGACCTTCCACTGGCAGGCTGAGAGCATGGAACAGCGTGACATCCTGTCTCACAGGGAATCTGCGCGGCTCGCTTTCGAACCGAATGGTCGCCTGCGTGAAGTTGTGGCCCTCAAGGGTCTTGTCAAGACATTGGAGGATTGCGTCCATACCCAGGAGCGGCGACGTCAAGGATGGCCAGTCCCAGTTAGGGCTGTTGAGCAAGTCCAGCGGGTCGGATAACTCGGCATCTTTCCAACACTTCTCGTGGCGGTTTGCGATCCACTGCCGCAACGATGGATTACCGTAAAGCAGAGCGTAGTCGGCGGAGGCGTCTCCGATCGCTTCTGCTATGGATGGGTGAATTCGGTCTCCAAGCGCGCTTCGCAACAAAATGGCGCGGATTTGGGGCGTCTTGAGACCCGCGCGGTAGCAGGAACCGGCGATCAGGTTGACGAGGCCGCGAGAGGGCCGAGCCTGCAACACCCGCCTGCCCGCAACCTCGTACCCGACCGGCTCAAACATCGCGGACGGTATACCCCGAGGACGCCGGGATCATCGCCCCCGGACCGTCATGCGTCGTCATCGTGGGCGGTGCGGGCGGCGCGTTCGTCTTCCCATTCCAGCAGCCACTGCACCGTGCGTTGCTCGCGCCGCAGGCGGTCGGCGTCTTCGAACGTGGCGACGCCGACCGAAAAGCCTGTGTACGCCGGCGTGCCATGAAGGATGAACACGATCAGCGCCGTCGTCAGCCGCAACGTCGGCTCGATGGGCAGAAGCACGGCCAGAGAACCCAGAAACGCAGCCCCGGCCCAGATCGCGCGGACCACGACGAGCCTGTTGAATTTGCAGAAGCTGCGCGAACCCACGGCCTTCCACAGCATGAACATGCCGAAGATGTATCCGCCCAGCAACAGAGTCGCATAGGCGAGCGCGACCAACATACCGGCGACAGTGACGGCTTCCATGACGCGTGACCTATTCCATTGTACGGATGAGCGGGCCCCTAAGCTCTCCCATTCGTAGGCACTTTTGGAGCAAACTTTGCACATGACGCTCGTGTGCCTCATCGCCGCTGCCATTGCGGCCGTTCAGGTTCAGCCTGTCGCCAACGGCGACTTCGAACGAGGAGACGCCGGTTGGAGACGCGCTGTTTGGCGTGGCCAACCCGTCGTTCAGATCGTGCCCGAGGGGCGAAACGGGGGCCGAGCCGCGCAAGTCGTCGGCAATCAGCCCACCGACGGCGGCTGGCAAACCAACCTGCCGGTCAAGCCGCTCAGCCGCTACCGCCTCGAGGCGTGGATCAAGACCGAGAACGTCGCCGCCGGCACGGGTCGCGGCGCCCTCTTGAACCTCCACTCACGACCCGAACACTCGAACGCCGTCGTCGGCACCCGCGACTGGACCCAAGTGGCCATCGAGTTCGATTCGGGCGCGGACGACACCGTCCAACTCAACTGCATCCTCGGATTCCATGGCACGTCCACGGGCACCGCTTGGTACGACGACATCACCCTACGACTCATGAGCACCACCACCCCCGACTACCGCGCGACCATTCACGCCGACCGACGCCGCGAGCCGATGTCGCCGTACATCTACAGCCAGTTCATCGAGCACCTCGGGCGCTGCATCTACGGCGGCATCTGGGCCGAGATGCTGGAGGACCGCAAGTTCTATCATCCCCTTGGCCACCGCGATTCTCCGTGGCAAGCGACAAGCGCGACGGTCGCGATGGACACCAAGGACGCGTTCGTGGGCGACCACTCGCCCCACGTCTCGCCTCAAGGCCAGGGCGGCATCCGGCAGGAAGGGTTGCATCTGGTCACGGGCAAGCGCTACGTCGGCCGGGCTTGGCTGGCGGGACCCGCCAAGGTGCAGGTGAGCCTCGGCGACCAGAGCCAGACCTTCGAGGTCGGCAGCGGGTACGCCAAGTACGAGTTCGCGTTCCAAGCCTCGTCGAACTCGACGAATGCGGCGCTGGCTCTGACCTCGAACAAGCCCTTCCGCGTGGGCACGGTCTCCCTGATGCCCGCCGACAACGTGGACGGGATGCGCGCCGACACGCTGGAACTGCTCCGACAGCTGAACGCTCCGCTCTACCGATGGCCAGGCGGCAACTTCGTCAGCGGCTACGAATGGCGCGATGGGTTGGGCGACCCCGACCGACGCCCGCCCCGCAAGAACCCGGCTTGGCTGGGCGTCGAGCACAACGATTTCGGCGTGCACGAGTTCATGCGGTTCTGCGAACTCGTCGGCACCGAGCCGCACATCGTGGTGAACGCGGGCTTCGGCGATTCGTACTCGGCGGCCCAATGGGTCGAGTACATGAACGGCCCGGCGGATTCGACGATGGGCCAATGGCGCGCCAAGAACGGTCGAAAGGACCCGTGGAAGGTCGTCTGGTGGGGCATCGGCAACGAGATGTACGGCGATTGGCAGCTCGGCCACATGGCCCTGAACCAATACGTGATCAAGCACAACGACTTCTCGAAGCGCATGCGGCAGGTGGACCCCGATATCAAGATCATCGCGGTCGGCGACGCCCCCACGTGGTCGGACGGGATGCTCCGCCAGGGCGCCCACGCCATGACGCTGCTCAGCGAGCACTTCTATTGCCAAGAAAAGCCCGGCGTCGCTTCGCATGTGGCGCAGATCCCCGACGCCATCCGCCGCAAGGCCGAGTGGCACCGGGCGTTCCGCGCCCAACACCCCGAGATCGCCAAGCTGGACATCAAGGTGGCGATGGACGAGTGGAACTACTGGTACGGCCCCCACGTGTTCGGCGAACTGGGCACGCGGTACTTCCTCAAGGATGGCCTGGGCATCGCGGCGGGTGTGCACGAGTTCGCACGATCCACCGACGTGATCGGCATGGCCCAGTACGCGCAGACGGTGAACGTGATCGGCGCGATCAAGACCACCCCCACCGCAGCCGCCTTCGAGACCACGGGCCTGGTGCTGATGATGTACCGCAAGTGGTTCGGCGACGTG
>JACFNW010000124.1 GCA_019454665.1 Fimbriimonadaceae bacterium
GACTTCGCCCAGGCCTACGTGATCGCGCACGAGGTCGGGCACCACGTGCAGAACCTTCTCGGCGTGGCCGGGCGCGTTCACGAGCAGCGTCGGCGACTCTCCGAGTCCGAAGCCAACCGGCTCTCGGTGAAGATGGAGCTACAGGCGGATTACTATGCTGGCGTGTGGGCCCACCACGCGCGGCGCATGGCCTCGCTCGACGAGCAGGATTTGGAGGAGGCGATGCGAGCCGCCGAAGCCATCGGCGACGATGCGATCCAAAAGAAGGCGCGGGGCCACGTGGTGCCGGACTCGTTCACGCACGGCACCTCGGAGCAACGGCGTCGGTGGTTTTTGCAGGGCTGGCGCACCGGCGACCCGAAGGGCGGCGACACCTTCACCGCCTCGCGGCTGTAGGGGCGTCTTTGGCGCACCGAAAGCCGACGTGCATCAAGCCCGTGTCCGGCGAGGACTTCATGCGAGCCGTGGGGCGATACCCCCGACAGTAGTTCGCCGCGCACAGAAACGAGCCGCCGCGCAGCACCCGCTTCGGCTGGTCCGGCTCGTCGGGGTCGAACGGTTCGGCGGGCCCTTTCGGGTTGGCCGATGCGGCCGTAGCATAGGCGTCGGGGCGGTACCAGTCGGCGCACCATTCCCAAACGTTTCCCGCCATGTCGAAGAAGCCCCACGGGTTCGGCCCGAACGAGCCGACCGGTGCCGTGGTCTGGAAACCGTCGGTGTTGGTGTTGCGTTCGGGGAACGTGCCCTGCCAGATGTTGGCTTGGGGAGCGTCGTCGTCGAACGGGTCGTCGCCCCAAATGGCGACGGGTTGCTCGCGGCCCGCCTTGGCCGCGTATTCCCACTCGGCTTCGGTGGGCAGCCGCTTGCCCGCCCACTCGGCGTACGCCGCAGCGTCTTCCCAGGCCACCTGAACCACAGGGTGGTCGCCCTTGCCTTCGATGCTGCTCTCCGGACCCTCGGGGTGCCGCCACTGCGCGCCGGGAACGTACGCCCACCCCTCGCCTTCTTGGAACACCGCCGCCCCGGGAAGGAGGAGCTCGGTCTCCGCGTCGGGAAAGTCCTCGGCTCGCGGCGTCCGCTCGGCCACCGTCACGTAGCCCGTCGCCACGACGAAGGCGGAGAATTGGTCGTTGGTGACCTCGTGCTCGTCCAGGAAAAACGAGGACACAGCCACTTCGCGCGCGGGGCCCTCGTCGGGCATCCCGCGATCCGTGCCGAGCGTGAACGTGCCGCCTTTCACGAACACCATCCCCGGCGGCGGGGGTGCGGCGACCTCCGGCGACTGTTCGCGCGGGGGGTTGGAGCACCCCGCCAACAGGCACAGGCCAATCAGGCACATCGAGGAGCGATCCTTCACCGAGTACGATCATAGCGCGATGGGGGTATGGTGCGCCCATGGTTGCCTGTCTGGCGATGGCCCTTGCGATGGGGCAAGCCGCGCCGCCGAACATCGTGGTCGTGTTCTCGGACGATCACGCGCGGGCCGCGATCTCGGCGTACGGATCGAAGCTGATCCAGACCCCGGGCCTCGACCGGATCGCGAAAGAGGGCGTCCGCTTTGACCGCCACATCACGGGCAACCCGCTGTGCGCGCCCAGCCGTGCCTCGCTCCTTACGGGCAAACACAGCCACGCCAACGGCCACAAAGACAACACGACTTCCTTCGACCCCGGTCAGCCCACGTTCCCCAAGATGCTCCAGAAGGCGGGCTACGAGACGGCCGTCGTGGGCAAGTGGCACCTGGTTTCCAACCCGACCGGCTTCGATTTCTGGGAGGTGTTGCCCGGGCAGGGCGCGTACTACAACCCCGAGTTCATCACGCCTGCGGGCCGCTTGCGGCGGCAGGGCTACTCCACCGAGATCATCACCCAGCGGGCGCTCGATTGGCTGCGCCAGCCCAGGAGCAAGCCGTTCTTCCTGCTCGTCGGCCACAAGGCGCCGCACCGCTACTGGGCGCCGGGACCGAACGAATACGACTTGTTCAAGGACGAGGTCTTCCCCGAGCCGCCAACCCTCCGCACCGATTACGCCGCGCTCGCCTCGGGCGCGAAGAAGGCGCTGATGCGTGTGGACAAGCACATGCGGATCAAGAACGACCTTCTGGTGGACTTCCCGCCACCCGGGCTGGACGCCGAGCAAACGGCTCGGTGGAAGCGGGCGTTCGATGGTCAGGATGCGGAATACCGGGCGCGGCTCGAGCGCACGGGCGACCTGCTCGGCACAAACTACCAGCGCTACCTGCAGAACTACCTGCGCTGCGTCGCGGCAGTGGACAAGAGCGTCGCCACCCTCATGGACGAACTCGATCGGCAGGGGCTGGCCCAGAACACCGTCTTCGTGTACGCCTCGGACCAGGGCTTCTTCCTCGGCGAAAACGGGTGGTACGACAAGCGCTGGTTCTACGAGCCTTCGGCGGGGACGCCGCTGCTGGTGCGCGCGCCGGGCGTTCGGTCGGGCGTGGTGTCGCAGGTGACGTCCCACGTGGACCTCGCGCCGACGA
The DNA here is from genome assembly GCA_019454665.1 of Fimbriimonadaceae bacterium. Taxonomy (GTDB): domain Bacteria; phylum Armatimonadota; class Fimbriimonadia; order Fimbriimonadales; family Fimbriimonadaceae; genus UBA2387. The sequence continues at coordinate 2,501 of JACFNW010000124.1, forward strand.
TCCTCGAATGGGCCCGCGCGCCCGCTCCCGCCGACCTGCACGGCAAGTCCCTGGGGCCGTTGCTGCGCGGCGGAAACGAGGAGCGGCCGGCGGCGTATGGGCACTTCTACGAAAGCGACGACCCCGACCACAAGGTGCCCAAGTGGGTCGGCGTGACTACGGCTCGGCACAAGATCGTGTACTACTACGAACTGGGCGAGTGGGAGTTGTTCGACCTCGCCTCCGACCCCCTGGAGCGGCGCAACCTGTGGCTTTCGGGGCCGGTCGGCCTGAAGCGCGAGATGATGCGGCTGCTGCAGTCGCGTCAGCGGGAACTGGGCGAGGAGCCCTGGATCCGTTCGCGCGTGGACGCAGCGGTGCGGGCGGCTTGGTGAGGCGGGTCAGAAGAGGTACTCGAAGTCCAGGCCCCTGAACCGTTCAAACGCTCTGTCGGTGGAGGCCAGTCGGCAACCGCTGGCGATGGCAAACGCGGCGAGGTAAGCATCCATCCAGACCTTCGGCGAAGCTGTTTCGATGTTGGACAACTCGCGCCACAGGTCGACAGTACCTGGTGGTTCTGGCAAAACCGTGGTGGTTGGATGCGAGGCTAGATCGTCGAAGACCTGCCAGGCCGCCCGATTGGAAAGAGGTGTGCTACCGTATCCTTCCATCACGGCACGGGTCGTAAAAAGCCTCATCAGGCTGTGCTGAGTCGCACGACAGAAAGCGACGCTCTGAGTGGGCTGCTTCCAGAACCAAGACGTCGCTGCCCCGAAGTGCTGGTGCCCGCTGATCGCCAGTGCCAACCATACGTTTGTGTCGGCGAGGGTCATGGCCTATTCGGTCGGCTCCTGACCAAGGATCTCGGCCACGCGTTCGGGAGTCATCTCAAGCTCTGGTGGAGCCGGGTGGGCGACCACGATCACGGGCAGGCCGGTGATCGGGTTCTTCTCGATGCGCGCGACGGCGGTGGGAGCCTCCCGTGAAGCGGCCAGACCCACGCGAAGGAACTCGGAAACCAGGTCCTTTAGCTTGCGGCCCCGTAGCGCCGCCTCGACCTTGATCTCTCGGAACAGGTCGTCGGGGATGTCCAAAGCGGTTTTCATGTTTCCTAGATTACCATGTTTCCACTTTTCTGGGGTCCGTCGCGATCTTGGCAGTTGTTCGACGCCAACATTGCGAACTCGGACCTTCTCCTGGGGGAGGAGGTGGCCGCAGGCCGGATGAGGGCGACGAAGGCCAGCCGCCTAGGCGGTTCCAGGCTCTCGTCGGCGAAGGAACCTATGGATGCGGCGTGATCGAGACGACCGTCACGGTGTCCTTCCCGGGTCCGTAGTGCCAGAACACCCGCCAGGCAGACGGCGTTCGGTTCTCGACGTAGCTTTCCCAAACGTCCTCGCCGTTTGGGCCTTTGAGTTCGGCGTACTTGTGCGAGTTAAGGCCGGGGTGTCTGGGGTTCGCTTCGAGCAAGCCAAGGCATCTCCGAACGCGTTTGAGTTTGACGAGGTCTTTCGTGCGGGGGTCGTGCTCCAGGTCGCGAAGTTGCGCCTTGGCCTCGGTCGAGAAGAGCAGCTTGAGGGCCACGGGGAACTACTCCGAGTCGGCTTCCGAATCGACAAACTCTGCGAAGGAACCGAGATCGTGGGTCTCGCCTCGCGCGGACTGTTCCAGCCCTCTCCGGACGGATGCCAGCGCTTCGGGGTTGTCGTACAGCCAAGCCTCCCGCTCGTGGCGCACCACGACGGGCGACAGCAGGATGTCGCCGTTCGGCTGGTGTTGCACCGCAAACAGCTTGTCCCGGTGCTCCTTGCCGATCGAGATTCGACCTGCCGAGTCGGGCCGCCACAGTTCCGCGTCGTGGATGGTGTTCATTGCAGACTGGGAGATTCCCACAAATGGGAAGAACCCACATAGGATTATAGACGCCAGTGACCGATGGACAAGAGCTCCGATGGGAAAAGCGGCCGAGGAAACGTGGCTGCCGGACTAGGATTCGAACCTAGACGTGCGGCACCAAAAACCGCTGTCCTGCCATTAGACGATCCGGCAAACCGGAGGCGATTGTACCCGCCGCGCTCATTTGGCTTCGGGAGCCGGGCGCAGCAGGATCAGCACGTCGCCCCCTTGAAGCGCCATCGTCTGAGCCCGAAGAAAGGCAAAACGATCCGTACCGCGCCGCAGCGAAAGCGCCACCGCCCCCTGCCCATCGGCGACCTCGCGCGCCGTGCGTCCGACGTCTTCGCCCTGCACGTGGTAGTCCTCGATCTCCGCGCCGCGCCCGTGGTCGAGCAACTCGCCCAAGAAGGACGCCGACACCGGCGAATCGGTCGAAGCCGCCAACAACCGCCCGCCCGCCACCGAGGGCGCGATCACCACGTTCGCGCCGCTCCGCTCGACCAGACGCACATTTTCGTCCTCGCGCGCCGCGGCCACGATGGTCACCGAAGGGTTCAGGTCGCGCGCCGTCAGGCACATCAGGACGCAGTCCGAATCGGAATTCGGGGCCACGATGACGTGGGCCGCCCCGCGAATCCCGGCGTCGAGGAGGTGCCGTTCGCGGGTGGCGTCGCCGCGCAGAGCGGTCAACCCCATGTTCGCGGCGGTCTCCAGGGCGTCGGGGTCGCGCTCCACCACCAAGATGTGGTTGGGAGGCACGCCGCGCGACAGCAGTTCCTCGGCCGCCGACCTCCCCTTGACGCCGAAACCGCAGATGATCGTGTGCCCTTTCATAGACTTCCTCAAGCGATTCAGATGGATGGATTCGATGGAACGACGCAGCAACAAGTCGTAGGCCGTGGTCAAGAAGACCAGCCAGATGACCACGCGGATCGGCGTGATCGCGAACGTGACGATCCCCGTCGCCCAGTTGGAGATGGGGACGATGTCGCCGTAGCCGACGGTCGTGATCGTCACCACGGCGAAGTAGAGCAGGTCCAGCGGCGAGAGCGTCCCGTCTCGGTTGTCCTTGATCCCGTCTCGCTGCGTCCACAGCAACAGCCAAACGACGGCCGTCAGGATCAGAATCGCCAGGAGCCGAAGGCCCAATCCGCGCCAAGGCGACTCGGCGGGCAGGTAGATGCGGCGGTCGGCGTATCGGTCGGCCATGGGGACGCCGCTCACTCTACCACGACCCGTTTTCTCGCGAACCTAATCGGGTTCAACTTCCGTCCCTTTGGTTGAGCGTCAACAGCGTGATCAGAATCGTCGGCCTTCAACGCAGCGCCCACCCGGATGGCGAATTCGTCCTGCTTCAAAACCAGGGCTTGATCCGCGAGTGCCCAAGAGGCCACGTGGTGCTGTCCGACGGCGCGATCCAAGCGGGCGAACTGGACTGCGGCGCGTACGTCTTCCAATCGCTGGAGCCCATCCCCACCGGAGCCTACATCCTGTTGCGCACCGGCCACGGCGACGACAGGTGGATCCGCTCGAAGGACGGTGCACTCGTCTACGTGGTGTTCGCGCGGCGCAACGCGCCGCTTTGGCCCGAGTGCTACGGGGGGCTCCACGTGCTTCACACGCAACACTCCTTCGTCGAACGCGAGCCCGTTTGCGTCGGCTAGGCCCATCTGCGGTGGCTTGGTCATGTAGAATGTCCTCTACATGATCGTCCGGTACGACACGCCGTTCCAACTCTCGGGCGCCTTCGAGCCGAAGGGCGATCAGGCGACGGCGATCGCGGGTCTCTTGGAAGGGCTCGAGGCCGGCTACCGCTACCAAACGTTGCTCGGCGCGACGGGAACGGGCAAGACGTTCACCATGGCCAGCGTGATCGCCCGCGCCCAGCGGCCTGCGCTGATCATCGCGCACAACAAGACGCTCGCGGCGCAACTCTGCCAGGAGTTCCGCGCGTTCTTCCCCGAGAACTCGGTCCAGTACTTCATCAGCTACTACGACTATTACCAGCCGGAAGCCTACGTCCCCCAGAGCGACCTGTACATCGAAAAGGACTCGAGCACCAATGAAGAGATCGAGCGGTTGCGGCACGCGGCGACGCACGCGTTGCTCGAACGCCGCGACGTGGTCGTGGTGGCTAGCGTGTCGTGCATCTATGGTCTGGGCTCGCCAAGCGAGTACGCCGAATCGGTGGTCACGTTCGAAGTCGGGGTGGACTTCAACCTGCAGGAGGTCTTGCAGAAGCTCGTGCAGATGCAGTTCACGCGCAACGAGATGGTGCTCCAGCGGGGCACGTTCCGCGTGCGCGGCGACACGCTTGAGATTCAACCCAAGGACGAGGAGATCGTTACG
>JACFNW010000125.1:0-3067 GCA_019454665.1 Fimbriimonadaceae bacterium
TCTCGATCGCGTCGCCGGAGGGCTCCCTGCCGGGGAGCGAAGGGTTGACCACGGGCCCGTCGGAATGGACGCCGATCTTGAACGACCCTTGGCCGGGCTCGGAGGGAAAGCCGTACATCAGGTCGGGCCCGTCCTCGATCCACACCGGCCCAGCAAGATGCTGCCGCACGTAAACGAACGTCTGAAGCGTCACGCGCACGGGAACCGGCACGAAATCGCGGATCCAGCCGCCGGGACACAAGACGACGGCATCGAAGCTCTCGGCCAGCGCGAGCGGCTCCATGACCCGTTTCCGCTCGATCTCCGCGCCCGCGCGTTCGGCGGCGGCGAGAATCCAGTGAACGGCTTTGCTGGCGTGAACCCATCCCGCGTGGGGGGTCCACACGCCGACCTCTCCGGGGGTCAGGCGCAGCGAGGGGAATTCGCGACGCGCCTGGTCGCCTTCCAGAAGCTCGAAGCGCTCGTCCACGGCAGTCAGGCCCCTCGCCATCGAGACCATGTTCGGCGAGGAGCGCTGCCCGAAGTACATCAGGCCGACCTCGTGCAAGATGGGTTCGGGGCTCTCGCGCTCGATCTCGCGCCACAAGCCGTACCCTTCGGCCATCAGCGACGTGTAGAACGGGTCGGGATACGCCTTGCGGACGATGCGCGAGAGCCCGTGCGAACTGCCCATGCGGTGGCCGGGCTCGAACTGGTCGTAGACCGTGACCCGGTGTCCGCGCCGCGCGAGTTCGCGGGCCGTGCAGGCTCCCATGATCCCGGCTCCAACGACGCAGACGTTCATGTCCCAGAGTTTAGCGAATCGCATGGGTAACCTGCGACCGAGGTCCAGCAATGCTCGCATCTTTGCTCAGTCTCGTCGCCCTGCAGTCGGTCAACGTCACCATAGACGCCACGTCCAGCACGCCGATTTCCCCGTATATCTACGGGGTCAACTTCCCCGAGTGGGAGAAGCTCGGCAAGGGGTTCACGCTCGCCCGGCAGGGTGGCAACCGCATGAGCGCCTACAACTGGGAGACCAACGCCAGCAACGCCGGGGCCGACTACCACCACCAGAACGACGGCTACATGGGCGAGAGCAACGAGCCCGGATGGACCATGCGCACGTTCTTCCAGCCCGCCCAAGAACACGGCGCGGCCGTGTTGCTCACGATCCCCACGCTGGGCTACGTCTCCGCCGACAAGAACGCCGACGGCGACGTGAACAAGACGCCCAACTACCTGGAGACCCGCTTCCACAAGAGCTTGGCCAGCAAGCCCGGCGGCAAGTGGGAGTTCTCGCCCAACACCAAGGACAAGGTGGTCTATCAAGACGAGGCCGTGGCCTGGGTCGAGAGGACCAAGGCCAAGAACACGCCCGTGTGGTACAGCCTGGACAACGAGCCCGACATCTGGTCGCACACCCACGCGCGCATCGCCAAGCACCCCACCTACGCCGAGTTCATCGCCAACAACATCGAATACGCCCTGGCCATCAAAGGCGCGGCGAAGGACACGCTGGTGTTCGGCCCGGCGAGCTACGGGTGGCAGGGGTTCCGCACGTTCCAAGACGCCAAAGACGCCAACGGACGCGACTTCTTGGACGTCTACCTCGCCGCCATGCGCGACGCCGAACGCAAACACGGGAAGCGCCTGCTGGACGTGCTCGACATCCACTGGTACCCCGAGGCGCGGGGCGGCGGGCTGCGCGTGGTGACCAACGAAGACAAGCCGGGCACGGCCGAGGCGCGCATCCAAGCGCCGCGTTCGCTTTGGGACCCCACGTACGTCGAGGACTCTTGGATCGCCGAGAACCTGGGCAAGAAGCCGATCGTCCTGTTGCCGGGGCTGATGCGGCAGATCGCGCGCCAGTATCCCGGCACCAAGTTGGCCATCACCGAATACGACTTCGGCGGCGGCAAGAACATCAGCGGAGCGTTGGCGCAGGCGGACGTTCTGGGCCTGTGGGGGCGGTACGGCCTGTTCGCGGCGAGCCACTGGGGCCTCGATGCCGCCGACGACCCCTACCAGTTGGCTGGATTCCGCGCGTTCATTGACTACGACCGGAAGGGCTCCCGGTTCGGCGATCTGGGGCTCGAGGTGGCGGGCGTGCCGGCGGCCGAGGCGTCGGTGTATGCCGCGCTGGATTCGAAGGATCGGCGGCGGATGACCGTGGTGCTCATCAACAAGACCTCCGCGCCGCGCGCGTTCGCCTTGGGCTTCCGGGCCTTCCCGGCGGCTTCGGGTCAGGCGTTCGTGGTGAATTCGGGCGCGCACGCCTCGCCTGTGGTTTCGGCGGTGGCGGTTCGGGACGGGCGGGCGTCGTTCACGTTGCCGGCGCTGAGTCTGGCGACGCTGGAACTTCGGCGCTGAGGGTCCCGGTGGTCTTGCCTCCGCTGGGTGGCTTGGGGTACGATTTCGGCTTGCTGAACGTGCTCCGGTCGTCTAGCGGTTTAGGACATCGCCCTCTCACGGCGAAGATCGTGGGTTCGAATCCCATCCGGAGTACCAATCCCTTCCGTTGATTGGTTACGATCAAGTGTGAGTTCAGTATCCACCTTTGGAGGCGAGCCTTACCGTGCCGTTGGTCGCTATGCTTGATGATCCTATGCCAATGGGCTCGGCAATCTTTGTCCTGCTTTCTGGTGGTGAAGGAGCTGGAACTCGTGCTGATCGTCAACATGGGTTCCGACCTGTCGGGACGTGATTTGAGTTTGAATGGTGATGCAGGTCGGGAACCCATGGCACCCCAGTCACTAAAGAGTCAATCGCGTGATGATTGGGTCTTTGAATGAGCAGTGCCTGATCATGGGTTCCAAAGTGTCGAGAGGTGGACTGAGACCGACTCCCACCTGGGGGTGCCACGGTCTGTGCGGGTCGAGGCTTTTCGTTGGTGGCTGCGTCTGGTCCCCGCCAGACCGTGCTTCCCTCGCTCGGATGGGCACGGCCTGCCGGGCAGAGACGTCTGCGACGAACGGAGAGCAACCAAGCCCGGTCAGGCCGTGGCACCCCGGTTCGTTGGCGTTCACACGTTCCGGGCGCGCGAAGACCGTGCTTCCCTCGCTCGGATGGGCACGGCCTGCCGGGC
>JACFNW010000125.1:3167-5005 GCA_019454665.1 Fimbriimonadaceae bacterium
GTCTGCTGCGAATGGAGAGCAACCAAGCCCGGTCAGGCCGTGGCACCCCGGTTCGTTGGCGTTCACACGTTCCGGGCGCGCGAAGACCGTGCTTCCCTCGCTCGGATGGGCACGGCCTGCCGGGCAGAGACGTCTGCTGCGAATGGAGAGCAACCAAGCCCGGTCAGGCCGTGGCACCCCGGTTCGGTGGCGCTCACTGAGGTCCGGGCGCGGAGGCGCCTCGGTCCAGGTTCGGGAGCCGCGCCGAGCGGCTGCCTCCGACCCCGCGCACAGGGTCCATGGACCTGTTTTCACCAGAAACAGGGAACCGGGAACATAATGTCGGAGCATTCGCGTAACACTGGTACGGAATCCACAGGAACCGAGGGATCGGGTGGGATTTGGCAACCATGATCGGAGCCATCGTCAGACAGAAAACCGCCATCTCGGAGAGGGACATCGCCCTGTTCGAGAAGCTCTTCAAGGAGTCGCACAAGCAGGCTTTCGGGCTCGCTTGCCGCATGACCGGCAACAGCAGCGAGGCCGAAGACCTCCTCCAGGAGGCCTACGTGCGCGCCTATCGGTTCTTCGACCGCTACGACCGCTCCCTCCCGTTCGCCAGCTGGCTGTACCGGATCATGACGAACGCGTACATTGACAGCGTGCGTAAGAAGAACCGGCTCCGCATGCTCAGCTTCAGCCAAACCACCCACGAGGCGCCCGCCGGGTTCGATTTCGCCGACCCCGAGGCGTCGCCGGAATACGCCCTGATGCGCAACGCGCTGGACGACACCGTCCAGGCCGGGCTGCTTTCTCTGCCCGTGGAGTTCCGCTTGGCCGTGCTCTTGGCCGACGTCGAGGGCCTCGCGTACGAGGAGATCTCCGAGATCATGCAAACGTCCATCGGCACCGTGCGGTCCCGCATCCACCGCGGACGGCAACGCTTGCGCGAGTACCTCGTGAAAAAGAACCCCAACAAGTACGCGGAGATGATGTCGTGAGTTGCCGTAAGATTCGAACGATGATGTCCGCCTATGTGGACGAGGAACTCACCGGGGTGGAAATGATGGAAGTCCGATCGCACGCCTACTCCTGCCGCAACTGCGGCCACGAACTCGAAGAGATGGCCCGACTCAAGCGGTTGCTCTCCGAAATGCCCCCGCCCGAGCCGTCCGAATTCATGGCCGAAAAGATCATGGCCACCGTTCGGGCGAGCGAGAACGTCGTGCACCCGAGGCTGCAAATCCGGTGGACCGTCCTCGCGGGCGGAGTCGCCGCCGTCGCCGCAGGCTACGCCATCGCCATGGTCTCCCGAGCAACGGCGGAGCCCATGCAGGCCGTGGACCGGATGGAGCCGACGATTGATCTGCGCCAGGATCGTGCCTACGCCGTGGGCGGCGACCCGTTCGCCGGAGCGCCGATGGTCGTTCCCGTGAGCCGTTGATCCGAACGCTATGAACACTTGGTTTCGCTTCGCGTGCCTCGGCCTGACGGTTGGCATCACCGCCATCGCGGCCGCCAGCGACGACGCCTTGAGCCTGTTGCGGCGCGCCCTCGACGCCACCTACCGCGTCAACGCGCGCAAGATCGTCGTCTACACGTCCGACACCTACGAGAACGGGACGCTGTCGGTGAGCGTCCTCCAAGCGCGGTCAGGCGAGGTGCTCACCACGGTCGTCCAGCCCCTCAGCATGCAGGGCCTGAAGACCATGGACGACGGCAAGGTGCTCAAGAGCTATTGCCCCGACCAGAAGAAAGTCTGGCTCCAGGAATCGCCGCGCGCCCACCAACCCGACACCGATTATCGCCTGGCGATCGCGCAACGGAACTACTCCTTCGTCGAAGAGCGCACCGACCAG
>JACFNW010000125.1:5015-6723 GCA_019454665.1 Fimbriimonadaceae bacterium
TGGCCGGCCGCCGCATCCGCCTCGTGGTCGCCAAACCCAAAAACCGCGAACTGCCCACGCGCCACTATTTCATCGACCGCGAAACGCCCGTCATCCTGCGCATCGAGACGGTCGACCGGGCCGGCCAAGTCGCCCGAGTCATGGACACGCGAAGCGTGGAGTATCCCGAAGAGGTCTCCCGAGTCGCCTTCCGAGCGCTCCCCGAGAGCATCAAGCCCGAGCCGGTCGGCGTGCCGATGCGCACCACGGCCGCCCAGGTCGGCAACAAGGTGGATTTCCAACCGCACATCCCCTCGCGGCTGGCTCTGGGATTCCAAATCGAAGGCGTGGACATCATCCGCGAAAAAGGCCAGAACCTGGTTGCGTTGCGCATCACCGACGGCCTGACCACGGGCACCATCTACCTTTGGGACCCCAAGGAACGCGTCAACGTGCTCAACACGCCCGGCTCGCTCGAGCGGCAGGTGGACGGCATGATGGTGCGCGTGATCGGCGACCTGCCCACACAGGCCAAGGAACGGCTCTTGCAGGCATTCTCGGCCAAGGCCTGGGACTCCTTCCTCCACCGGGAACCGAAAATCGAACCAACGGCGTTGGCTAATGCATACGCGGCAGCCAAAGCCGCCGGAGTGTTGCCGAACGGGCCCGTCAATCGTCCAATCGAAGTGACGATTCAGTTCGATCTCACCGGTGGCGGCAACTAACCGCCGCTTCAATCGCAAGCTCGAAAGAAGACAGCCATGAAATCCGTATTCACGAAGCCAGCCGTTTGGATCGCCGCAGGCATCGCCGTCGGCGCTCTCTCCATTGCGGCCGCCCTGCGCACCGATTCGGGACGGCCGGCCCTCAACTTCAGCTCCTCGCCCGTGGTGACCATGCCGGCTCGCGAGTTGACGAAGGAGAACATCAGCCTTCTCCGCGAGCTCGACGAGTCGTTCGCCAGCATCGCGGACATGGTCAATCCCTCGGTCGTCCACATCCGCGCCGATGGCGGGATCAGTCGCGACGAGGCCAGCGGCCGGTTCATGCGAGCCGCCCCCGAGGGCTCCGGCGTCATCTACCGGGCCGATGGCTACATCATCACCAACGACCACGTGGTGGCCGGCCAGAAGGAAGTCACGGTGACGCTCACCAACGGCAAACAGTACAAGGGCAAAGTGATCGGCTCCAACGACCGCCAGGCCGACATCGCCGTGATCAAGGTGGATGCCGCGAACCTGCCGGCTGCCAAATTCGCCAACAGCAGCGCGGTCCGCGTCGGCCAGTTCGCCATCGCCGTCGGTTCTCCGTTCGGCTTGGAGCACACGGTGACCGTGGGGCATGTCAGCGCCCTGGGCCGCAACAGCGTGGCCGGCGACCCCACGATGCGCGATCAGCGGGGCTATTCCGACCTGATCCAGACCGACGCGCCCATCAACCAAGGCAACTCGGGCGGCCCGTTGGTGAACATCGAAGGCGAAGTCATCGGCATCAACTCGACCATCGTCGCCAACTTCGGGGGCGGCAGCACGGGCATCGGCTTCGCCATTCCCTCGAACCAGGCCGCGCTCATCGCCGACATCCTCATCGAGAAGGGCAAGCTCGACCGCGCCTACCTCGGAGTGTTCCCGCAGAGCCTCAAGCCGTACCAGAAAGAAGAGCTGAAGCTGAACGGTGGCGCGATCCTTGAGGAAGTCCCCAACGAAGGCCCCGCGTACGAAGCAGGCAT
>JACFNW010000126.1 GCA_019454665.1 Fimbriimonadaceae bacterium
AATCCGACGATCAGCCGCCTGGCGGATGGGTCCCCGAAGTTGGGAACCGGCCGGCCCCAGTACTCCCACCCCTCAAACGACCGACGCTTTTCGAGCGCCACCCGTTCGCGCCATTCCACCAGTCGCGGGCACAGGCGGCATTCGCAGATTCGGCGGTCTAAGTCGTTCATGGGCAACGGCATATGGGTTCGCGATGCGGGACGCAGGTATCCTGCCGCGCGTTGAAGCCACCCTGCGACGTCGTCATCTTTGTGGAGCACATCGCGCGCGAGTTAGACATCTCAGCGGCCGTCGCCGTGCATTTGGAACGCGCCCACGGGCTGAGGGCGGAGGTGGCCTCGACCAAGTTCGACCTGCTGGAGAGCGTGTCGCGCATCGGGACGGCCAAGGTGGCTGCCTTCCCGTGGTTCTACGAGGACGACGACGGCCCAATCCGCCGCGTGCGCGAGCATTGGCCCGGCGTGCGGTTGGTGAACCTGGCTTACGAGCAGGTGCTGCAGAACATCAATCAAGCGGTCAAAACGCCGCACGGCGATCTGGCGCGCACCGAAGTCCGGCACTTCGCTTGGGGCGAGTTCTACAAGGACTTGCTGGTCCGGTACGGGGTGGCCCCGGACTTGGTGACCGTGGTGGGGAATCCGAGCTACGGGCTCTATCGCCCGCCCTACCGCGAGTTCTTTCCGAGCCGGGCCGACCTGGCCGCGAAGCACGGGCTCGACCCGAACAAGCGATGGCTCTTGGTGGCCGAGAACTACGGCGCGGCGTTCTACCCCGACGACCACCTGGAGGTGATGGTGGCCCGGGGCGCATCGCGCGAAGAGTCCTACGCCTTTCGTGATTTCGCATCCGCCTCGCTGGCCAAGATGGCCGAGTGGTTGCGCGACGCTTGCCGCGACGACTTGGAGATCATCCTGCGCCCGCGCCCTTACACACCGCTGGAACGCCTGAAGAAGCGGGTCGTCGAGGCGATCGGCGAACTGCCCCCGGGGCTGAGGATGATCCAAGACGGCTCGGTGCGCGAGTGGGTGCTGGCCTCGGATGCCGTCTGCTCCTCGTACTCGACCACGCTCATCGAGTCGGCCGTCGCGGGGAAGCCGATCGCGATGCTCACGCCCCTGCCGCTGCCCGAATTCGTCAGGCATGCATGGTACGAACTCGTGCCGCAGTTCTCGACCTCCGAAGCGTTTGGCGAGTGGGCAGCAGAACCGAACACGGACTCCTCGAAGGGCCTGGAGCAGTGGGCGAACGAGACGATGTTGGCCCACGGCGATCCGATTGCCGGGATGGCTGGCTTCCTCGCCGACGCAGCCGCTAACGTCCCGCGAGCCGCCATCCCCCTCTCGATGCGTCCCAGCCTGTATGCCCGCCTGCTCGCAAGGGTGTTCAAGCGGGCGCGGGGCAGGCGGCCCGACAAGGCGCATGAACACGACCGATTCAGCCAGCACGACGTGCAAACTCGGATCGAACGCTGGCGCAACATCCTCACGTGAAACCTCTTCTCATCGCCGTCATGGGGCCCACAGGGAGCGGCAAGTCTGACCTCGCCGAGGCCCTCGCCGACCGCATCGGGGCGTGTCTGATCAACAGCGATGCGTTTCAGGTCTACCGAGGCTTGGACATCGGGACGGGGAAAAGCCCGCGCAAGGCCGAGTACGCCTTGGTGGACATGCTGGATCCGCGCGAGCAGTACGGGGTCGGGGCGTTCCTCAAAGATGCCGTCGAGGCCTGCGCCGCCGCGTTCGCCGTTTGTCGTCCTGCGATCGTGGTGGGCGGGACGGGCCTCTACACCCGAGCCCTCACCGAAGGGTACGAAGAGCTTGCCGCGCCGCCCGACCCGGCGTTGCGGATGGCTCTGGCGGCTCGCCCCATCGAGGATCTGGTGGCCGAACTTAGGGAGAAGGACCCAGACTTGGCCGACCGGACGGACGTTCGGAATCCCGTGCGCGTCAGGAGGGCCCTGGAACGCATCGCATCGCCTTCGGTCAAGGTCACGGCCAAACTGCCGGATTGCAGGGTCGTGAAGTTGGGCTTGGTCGTGGATCCGGTTGAATTGGGAAAGAAGATTGAGTCACGAACGCGGACGATGATGCACAATGGATGGGTCGCGGAAGTCGAACGGCTTCGGGATGCCGGCGTACGCGTCGGCGACCCGGGCATGAGGGCGATCGGCTACCAGACGATATGGGACGTGATCGAGGGTCGGACAACGCGCGAGGAAGCGGTTCAACGCATCGCGCAACAAACCACGGCGTACGCCAAGCGGCAGCGCACGTGGTTGAGATCCGAACCCCGACTGAACCTGATCGAGCGTTCCTCGACCCCCGAAAGGGTCGAAGATGCAATGCAATGGATTGATTTGAACTGAGGACGCGAAAGACAAATGGCAAAGGCAATCAACCTGCAGGACATGTTCCTGAACCAGGTGCGTAAAGAAAACATCGGCGTGACGATCTACCTGATCGGCGGCGTGCAGCTCCGAGGCAACGTGAAAGGCTTCGACGCCTTCACCATCCTCCTCGATTCGCCCGGCAAGCCGATCCAACTCGTCTACAAGCACTCGGTCACGAGCGTGGTGCCCAGCAAGCCCATCAGCACTTATCGCGCCGTGGGCGATACCGACGAAGGGTCGAGCGAGGATTGAGGCTTCGCTTCTCCAAAATGCACGGAATCGGCAACGATTTCGTGATGGTGGACGCCATCCGTCAGGACCTTTCGGGCCTTGACTTGCAGGAGTTGGCCCGAACGACGAACGACCGGCGGTTCGGCATCGGGGGCGACGGGCTGATCCTGGCCCTCCCCGGCGAGGACGCTCCCTTCCGAATGCGGATGTTCAACCCCGACGGAAGCGAGAGCGAGATGTGCGGCAACGGCGTGCGCTGCTTCGCCGCCTTCGTACGAGCCGAGGGGCTGACCGACTCGCACTCGATTGCGGTCGAGACAGGCGCGGGTCTTCTGGCCTTGGACTCGCTGCCCGATGGCCGCGTCCGCGTGGACATGGGCCTGGCTCGCCTGACTCGGGGCGAGATCGGCATGACCGGTGCGCCCGAGGAGTCGTGGATCGAACAACCCATCGAGATCGACGGGCATGCCCTGACGGCCACGGCCGTTTCGATGGGCAACCCGCACATGGCGATCTTCGTCGAGGATGTCGCCTCGGTGCCGTTGGCCGATTGGGGCCCTCGGCTGGAGCGGCACCCCGAGTTCCCCAACCGCGTGAACGTCCACTTTGTGCAGGCGATGAGTCGCGAGCATCTCGTCCAGCGCACCTGGGAACGCGGGGCGGGCGCGACGTTGGCGTGCGGCACGGGGGCGTGTGCCTCGGCGGTGGCCGGGCACCTCACGGGACGGAGCGACGCGCGCGTCCGCATCTCGCTTCCTGGCGGCGACCTGGAAATCGAAATCTCCCCCGACCGCCGCGTCTGGATGACCGGCCCCGCTCGGCACGTGTTCTCCGGCGAGATCGCTGTCTGAGGCTACGTGGAGGGGCCGTCGAGCCCGTACAGCCCGAGGTTGATCTCCAGGTCCACCACGCCTCCCAGCGCGGTCTTGCGGGTCCCAGACCCCGTCAACGAGCCTCGCGCATTCGAGAAGCGACCCGTGCCACCCGCCACCGAGCCGGAGAACTGAAAGGCCGTGTCGCCGCTCGACTCGAGGCGCGCGGTGCCCGTCAGTCGAAGAACCAGGGTCGAGCCGTCGGCCCAGGTGAACTTCTGGAAGCCAGACCACGTTCCCGAGCCGTTCACATAGTCCACCGCGCCCAAGAACTCGCCGTCTACGGCTTCGCCTTCGATGGTCGTGGCCCCGGTGAAGCGGTTCCAACCAACGGTCACTCCACCATCCGCCTGAGTCAGATTCCGTTCGACCGAGGTCCAGCGGGTCGTCCAGCGCCGCGCGTCGCCGAACGGGTCGCCGTCGGAACCCGAACCGCCGCAGCCGAGGGACAGAAGCACGACGACGAGAAGAAAGAGAGAGTGCAGCAGCTTCATCGGCCTAAGATTGTGCGCTAAGCTTGGGCCCGCATGTTGCCCGTCATTCTTGCCTGTGCGCTCGCCCAACAAGGTCCCATCGTCCGCGACGGATACGGCGTCCCCCACATTCAAGCCTCGACGCTGACCCAGGCCTTCGAACACGCCGGTTACGCCGTCGCCCAAGATCGCCTGTGGCAGATGGAGAACAGCCGGCGCCTGGCGAGGGGCCGCATGGCCGAGGTGTTTGGCCCCAACTTCTTCGCTTCGGACCGCGAAGTCGCGCTCACGGGCTACACCGACAAGGAACTGCGCGCCCAACTCGACCTGCTGCGGCCCGAGCTGCGCGAGGTCTATGCGGCCTATGCCAAGGGTGTGAACGCATGGATCGCAGAAGCCAAGGGGGCAGGGAAGCTGCCGCCGGGTTATGGGGCGAACGGCTTCGAGCCGGAACCGTGGTCCGAGGTGGACTCGGTCGCCATCGCGGTGCGGATGGCGCAACTGTTCGGCAGCGGCGGAGGCGGCGAACTGCGGAACCTGGCTGCGTTGCAGTACTTCCGCACGCGCCAACCCATCCGGGGCCGCGAGCTGGACGCTCTGGACGACCTGCTCCCGAACAACGATCCACGCGCGATCACCACCGTCTCGCCCGAGGACGACCCCCTTGCTTCCAACCCTCCCAAGATGCCTTCCTGGTCCCGAGCGGACACCGAGAAGCAACTGGCCGCCATGCCCATGCCGTCGCTGCTGGAGTTGGTGCCAGCAGTGCGCTTACAGGCCTTCGAAGAAACGCAGTGGGCTGCACAAGAAACGGCCACACCCTACAAGTGGGGCAGCTACGCCATCGTGGTCGGCAAAGAGCGTAGCGCGACCGGCCGACCATGGCTCTTATCGGGCCCTCAGATGGGGCACGCAGTGCCGTCCATCGTCCACGAGCTGTCCATTTCCACTCCCGACGTGAAGCTTGCCGGTATGGATGTTCCCGGTGTTCCAGCCGTGATCATTGGCCACACCGACAAACTCGCATGGGGTCTCACTACGGGTGTTGCCGACCTGCAAGATGTCTACTATTTCCAAGATTTGGGCTCGGACCGCTACCGCCTAGGCGATGCCGAACGCGAGGTAACCAAAGTAGAACGCAAAGTGCTGGTCAAGGGCGAGGAGCCCAGAACCGTGGTCCAACAACGGACCGATTGGGGACCCGTGCT
Organism: Fimbriimonadaceae bacterium; assembly: GCA_019454665.1. Taxonomy (GTDB): domain Bacteria; phylum Armatimonadota; class Fimbriimonadia; order Fimbriimonadales; family Fimbriimonadaceae; genus UBA2387. The sequence continues at coordinate 5,174 of JACFNW010000126.1, forward strand.
GCTGCATAGCCGAGGCGCGAAAGTGTACTTTGCCCGTCGCACCAGCTACTGGAAGCGGGAGATGGAGAGTTGGGACGCTCACTTCGATCTTTACAAATCGGCGACTTCGCAGGATGTCGATCGCTTTGGTCGGCGGGTATCCGTGGCGTTCAACTTCTTCTATGCAACCACAAACGGCGAGATCGGCTGGCGTTATCTCGGCAGGTTCCCCCAACGCAAGGAAGGGTACGATGCGCGGCTTCCTCTTCCCTCGGAAGCTGTTTGGCAGGGCGATCTACCGTTCGAGCAGATGCCGCATGCGAGGAACCCCAAGTCCGGACTGATCGCCAACTGGAACAACAAACCCGTCGCGTGGTGGCCCAACATGGACACCCCGGCTTGGGGCAGGTTGTTCCGCAATGCGATTTTGGTGCGCGAGCTGACAGGCGAGAAGCTGGGTCCTGCGGACATGGAACGCGCCGTGTGGACGGTCGCGCGCCGCAGTCAAGAGTGGGACGCGTTCGCGCCCATCGTCCGCAAAGGGTTGTCGGGACATCCCGGAGCGCAGGTGCTGCTGGGCTACGATGGCTGGCGTCTCGATGGCCTGGTCGCGCCTCGGCTCTTCGAGCTGTTTTTGGTCGAACTCCGCAAACAGTTGTTCGAGGCCAGCCTTGGCAACTTCTTGAACCCCGAGTTCTTCAATCAGGCGCTGCAACCCGGCCTGATGTTGGATGCGTTGGAGGGTCTTTCGAAGGTGGACTACCTGAACGGCCGGTCGGCTTCGCAGGTCGTCAAGGCGGCCTGTGACGCGGCCCTAGCGCGGTGGACGTCGGCTGGATCGGGCGCCTACATCGGGCCGACGTTCCGCGCACCCACGGGGTCCGTGCCGTACCCCGAGCGGGGCACCTACATCCAAATCGTCGAGTTGCGCGATCGCCCGGTGGGAAGAAACGTGCTGCCTCCCGGCGTGGCCGAGTCGGGCCCGCACGCCGACGACCAAAGCGACTTGGCGCGGGCTTGGCTCTACAAGGCGATGGGGTATCGCGATTGAAAGCAGAAAAGCCCGCCCGGACGAACCGGGCGGGCCGAGAGGAGCCGACGGGAGGAGTGCCTAGCTGGTCGCCACGCGGTGGTCCATCGTGGCCGAAGGCATCACGAACTTGAAGCCATGACCCTTGACTCCGCGGAGCAGGTCGCGGAGACGAGCCGGCTCGCGGAACCAGTGGAAGTACATGCCAGCCCATCCGTCGCGGACCACCTTGTGGGCGCCGGCTCGGAGCACGAGGTCGGCGACATCCGACGGCGGCTGCTGGGCGAACCCGGTGATGGCCACGTAGCCGATGGTCTCGGGCAGGCGCTTCATGCCGAACACGTCAATCACAGGATACGGGATCTTCTGCTGCAGGTAGCGCAGGCTGCCATTCTGGTCGGTCGAGAAGTACAGTCCGCGGCATAGGCTGTAGCCGAACTGGGAGGAGAACGCCTGGAAGTTCACAGGCGAAGCCAGGTAGTGCGGCGTGACCCATCCGGTCGGCTGCCAGTTGCCTGCGGCCTTCAGCAGG